>NZ_BCSL01000006.1:0-115007 GCF_001570845.1 Dietzia papillomatosis NBRC 105045
GGGGGGCCGGGCGGCAGCGGGGGAGGGGCCGACACCGACCGCAGCTCCGTGGCGCGCGACGGGTCGAGGATCCGCTCGGCCTCCTCGTCGAGGGCGCGCGCGGAACCCCCGTGCGAATCCGGGACGAACGACCACGTGGCGCTCGCGTCGTCCGACAGGCCGGCCGGCCACGACGTGCGGACCACCCACCCGCCCGAGCGGTCCTTCCACGCGTCCCACGTCACCAGGTCCGGATCCACGCCGCGGCGGTCCAGGGCGGCGCCCACGCGGTCGGCCAGTGTGTTGAGCGCGGGCCCGTCCGGCAGCACCGGGTGCGCGGCCCGCGCCAGGTCGGCGGCGTTGGCCCGCTCCAGCAGCACGGGCACGGCGAAACCCTCGATGCGGGACAGCGGCACCCCCGCGTCGGCGGCGACCTCCTCCGGGGACGCCCCGTGCCGGATCCGGTCCTGGATCTCGCGGGGACGCAGCGTGCCGGTCACCGGCGCCCGGTCCGATCCGCCGGCCACGAACTCACCGCGAGCGGCGGCACGGAAACGGTCGTCGAGAGGCAGGGTGAACTTCTCACCGGAGTCCGGGACCTCGCATTCGACGACCGACGACTCGGTGTCCACACCGATGATCCTCAGCTTCCGCATGCGGCCTCCTCGACTCCTCGCGGCCCCGTCGGCGGCCTGAGCTGCTCCGCTGCCCGGGGGCCTGGGCGCGTTCCCACATGGTAGGGCAGCGCAGCCCACCCGGCGCGCGGACGGGCCGGGTGGGCTGCGGAAAAGTGCGGGTCCGGCCGGAGGGGGCCGGCGTGCCCGGGGCGGCTCAGGAGAGCTGGCCGACCACGTGGTCGATGCAGCGGGTCAGCTGCGTGACGTCCTCCGGCTCGATCGCCGGGAACATGCCGATGCGCAGCTGGTTGCGGCCCAGCTTGCGGTACGGCTCGGTGTCGACGATGCCGTTGGCGCGCAAGGTCTTGGCGACCTTCGCGGCGTCGATCTCCTCGGCCAGGTCGATGGTGCCCACGACCTGCGAACGGTGCGCCGGCGCGGCGACGAACGGGGTGGCGAAGTCGCTGGCCTCGGCCCAGTCGTACAGACGCGAGGACGAGTCCTTGGTCCGCGCCACGGCCCAGTCCAGCCCGCCCTGGTCGTTCATCCACTCGATCTGCGAGGCGAACATCAGCAGCGTCGCCACGGCCGGGGTGTTGTACGTCTGGTTCTTGCGCGAGTTGTCCACCGCGGTGGGCAGCGACAGGAAGTCGGGGCACCAGCGGTCGGTGGCCGCGATCTCGTCGACCCGCGCGAGGGCGGCCGGGCTCATGATCGACACCCACAGGCCGCCGTCGGAGGCGAAGGACTTCTGCGGGGCGAAGTAGTAGACGTCGGCGTCCGCGATGTCGACGGGCAGGCCGCCGGCGCCGGAGGTGGCGTCGATCGCGACGAGCGCGTTCTCCGAGCCCGCCGGGCGGGACACCGGCACCATCACGCCGGTGGAGGTCTCGTTGTGGGCCCAACCGATGAGGTCGACGGACGGGTCGGAGGTCGGCTCCGGCGCCGAGCCGGGGTCGGCCGAGATGACGATCGGGTCGGCGAGGAACGGCGCGCCGCCGGTGACCTTGGCGAACTTGGAGGAGAACTCGCCATAGGTCAGGTGCAGCGACTTCTCCCGCACCAGGCCGAACGCGGCGGCGTCCCAGAACGCGGTGGTGCCGCCGTTGCCCAGCACGACCTCGTAGCCCTCGGGGAGGGAGAACAGCGCGGCCAGGCCGTCGCGCACGCGACCCACGACGTCCTTGACCGGGGCCTGGCGGTGGCTGGTGCCCATCACCGTAGTGGCGGCGTCGGCCACGGCCGAGATCTGCTCGGGGCGAACCTTGGACGGACCGCAGCCGAAGCGGCCGTCGGCGGGCTTGAGGTCGGCGGGAATGGTGGGCAGCTGATCGCTCATGCTCTTGGGATGCCGTTTCGGTGTCGTCGGGTGGGTCGCGCTCCATGGTAGTCCGGCCCGGCGCCGGGCCCGGAGTACCGTCTGGGGTCATGGAGGAACCGGTCCTGGAACCCACCGACTTCGACACCATGCGCGTCGGGTACGGCCTGCACGCGCGGCTGGACGTGGCCGACCTCGCCGGCGGGTGGTTGCCCCTGTTCACCGAGTGGTTGGACGAGGCGGGCCGGCGCGGCGTCCGCGAACCCAACGCCATGGTGCTCGGCACCGTCGGTGCAGAGGGACGGCCGTCGACCAGGACCGTCCTGTGTAAGGGCGTCGACGAGGGCGGGGTGACCTTCTTCACGACGACGACGTCGCGCAAGGGCGTCCAGTTGGCGCAGACCGGGTACGCGTCGGTGACCTTCCCCTGGTTGATCGCCGAGCGTCAGGTGCACGTCGAGGGCGCCTGCCATCCGATCGACCGGGCGGACAGCCTCGCGTACTGGCGCACCCGGCCGCGGGGCTCGCAGATCGCCGCGTGGGCGTCGGAGCAGTCGCGCCCGGCGGAGTCGGTGGCCGAGCTCGAGTCGCTGTACGCGACCGCGGAGCAGCGGTTGGCCGGCGTCGACGAGATCCCCATGCCCGACCGGTGGGGCGGGTACCGGGTGGTCCCGGACCGGGTGGAGTTCTGGCAGGGCGGGCCGGACCGGTTCCACGACCGCGTCGAGTGCCTCCGGGACGGCGACCGGTGGACGGCCCGTCGGCTGCAGCCCTGACGCGGGGTCGGGTCGCCGGGCCGGGTCGCCGGGGGGAGAACGGGAGAACTCCCTTCGAACCCCGAACGGCGGCCACGGTAGGGTGTGGCACAGCACATTCGTGGCGGGACTCGACCGCCGGGACCAGTCGTCGGAGAGGGAATCGCGTGACCGCAGGCTCGAACGGTTCGGACCGCAAAGCAACACTGTCCTACCCCGGCGGTGAGCTCGAACTCGACGTGGTGGAGGCGAGCTGCGGTAGTGACGCCGTGCAGCTCGGCTCGCTGTTGGCCGAGACGGGGATGACCACCCTGGACGTCGGCTTCGTCAACACCTCCGCGTGCACGTCCTCGATCACCTACATCGACGGTGCCGAGGGGATCCTGCGTCACCGCGGCTACCCGATCGACCAGCTCGCCGAGAACGCCTCGTTCCTCGAGGTCTCCTACCTCCTCATCTACGGCGAGGATCCCACCGAGGCGCAGCTCGCCGAGTTCACCGACAAGGTCCTCGCGGAGACGGCGCTGCCCGGGCAGATGATGCCGCTGCTGCAGGCCTTCCCCCGTGACACGCACCCGATGCCCGTCCTCTCGGCCGGCGTCAGCCTGTTCGGCACGCACGGTGACGACCTGGACATCGACGACCCCAAGGCCGTCGACCTGGCCACCGCGCGTCTGCTCGGACGCGGCCCGACCCTGGCGGCGGCCATCGAGCGCATCCGCAACGGCAAGGACGCCATCGACCCGGACCCGTCGCTCGGGTACGTCCGCAACTTCCTGCGGATGACGTTCGGCCCGGACTACGAGATCACCGACGAGGTTGCCAAGGCCCTCGACATGCTCCTCGTCCTGCACGCGGACCACGAGCAGAACTGCTCCACCTCCACGGTGCGGATGGTCGGCTCCTCCGAGGCGCCGCTGTACTCCTCGATCACCGGTGGCATCAACGCCCTGTACGGCCCGCTTCACGGCGGCGCCAACCAGGCCGTGCTCGAGATGCTCGAGCGGATCGAGTCGGAGGGCGGCGACGCCACCGATTACATGGACCGCGTCAAGAACAAGGTCGACGGCGTCAAGCTGATGGGCTTCGGTCACCGCGTCTACAAGAGCTACGACCCGCGCGCCCAGATCGCCAAGAAGCACGCCCACGCGCTGCTGTCCCAGAGCAACGACCCTCTGCTCGAGATCGCGCTCAAGCTCGAGGAGACCGCGCTGGCCGATGACTACTTCGTCGAGCGCAAGCTCTACCCGAACGTCGACTTCTACACCGGCCTCATCTACCGTGCGATGGGCTTCCCGACCGACATGTTCACCGTGCTGTTCGCGCTCGGTCGCATGCCCGGCTGGATCGCCCACTGGCGCGAGATGCGCGAGGATCCCTCCACCAAGATCAACCGCCCGCGCCAGGTCTACACCGGCCCGGCCGAGCGGAGCTTCACCCCGATCAGCCAGCGCTGAACCCGGGATTCCCACCCCAGGAGAACATCATGGACAAGCCCGAGATCGACATGCCGACGGGTCCCGCGCCCACCGACCTCGTCAGCGAGGACCTCACGGTGGGCGACGGCGCGGAGGCGGTCGCCGGCGGTAACGTCACCGTGCACTACGTGGGGGTGGACTACGAGACCGGTGAGCAGTTCGACTCCTCCTGGGATCGGGGTGAGTCCATCACCTTCCCGTTGAACGGCCTCATCCAGGGTTGGCAGGAGGGGATCCCGGGGATGAAGGTGGGCGGACGCCGCCAGCTGGTGATCCCGCCGGACAAGGCCTACGGCACCTCCGCGGCCCTGCACCCGCTCGGTGGCAAGACCCTGGTCTTCGTGATCGACCTGCTCGACGCCTGACCGGGCGGTCCCGGAACGCGACAGCGGCGCCCCGTCCTCCTTTCACGGGAGGGCGGGGCGCCGTCGTCTGTCGGGCCGGAACCCGCGACGCGCCCTCCGCCCGGTACGCACACACACCCGGCCGGTACGCACAAGTCCGGCCGACGGCTGCTGGCCCGGCCCTGCCGCAGCCCAGGGTGCCCGACCGCCACAGCCGCCCCTCGCCATGGCGTCTCGCCTGCCCCGCGGTTCGCGCCAGGCGCCATGGCGAGGGGCGGCTGCGATGCGCAGCGTCATCGACGGGAGCGAGACGCCATCGACGGGAGCGAGACGCCATCGACGGGAGCGAGACGCCAGGCGCGGGCGCGGATGCGGGTGCCCTGCTGTCGCAGGCTCGGGTTTACCCCTGCTGCCGAAGGAAAGGCGCGAGGGCTTCGAGGACGGCTGGGTCCTCGATCGTCGACGGCACCGCCACATCCTGCTGGCCGTCGGCGATCTGCCGCATCGTCTTGCGGAGGATCTTGCCCGAGCGGGTCTTGGGCAGTCCCTGCACGACCGTGCAGTCGCGGAAGGTGGCCACCGCCCCGATCTCGTCACGCACCATCGCCACCAGCTCCGACCGCAGCTCGTCGGGGTCGCGGACCTGGCCGGACTTGAGCACCACGTAGCCGACGGGGCGCTGGCCCTTGAGAGGGTCCTTCACGCCGATCACCGCGACCTCCGCGACGGCGGGATGCCGAGCGATGACGGCTTCCATCGACCCCGTGGACAGCCGGTGGCCGGCGACGTTGATGACGTCGTCTGTCCGACCCATCACGAAGACGTAGCCGTCCTCATCGATGTACCCGCCGTCACCCGTGGAGTAGTACCCCTCGAAGACTGTCATGTACGAGGAGACGAACCTCTCGTCGTCCTCCCAGAGACCCGCCAGCGTGCCCGGGGCCATGGGCAACTTTATGGCCAGGTTCCCCTCCTCGCCGGGCGGAAGTGGCTTGCCGTCTCCGTCGAGCACATGCAGGTCGTAACCGGGGACCGCGACGGTCGGGGAGCCGGGCTTGATCGGCATCGGTTCCAGGCCGCGCAGGTTGGAGGCGATGGGCCAGCCGGTCTCGGTCTGCCACCAGTTGTCCACGACGGGCTTGTCGAGATTGTCGGTGGCCCACTGGTAGGTGTCCGGATCGAGACGCTCGCCAGCGCAGAAGAAGGTGCGCATGGCCGACAGGTCGTACTTGCCGATCTCGAGGCCCTCGGGATCCTCTTTGCGGATCGCCCGCACGGCGGTCGGAGCCGTGAACAGCGCGACCGCGCGGTGCTCGGAGGCCACCCGCCAGAACGACCCGGCGTCAGGGGTGCCGACGGGCTTGCCCTCGTAGATCACCGAGGTCGCGCCGACCAGCAGGGGCGCGTAGACGATGTAGGAATGGCCGACCACCCAGCCCACGTCCGAGGCGGTCCACCACACGTCGCCCGGGCGGATGCCGTAGACGTTCCACATCGACCACGCGAGCGCGACGGCATGTCCGCCGTTGTCGCGGACCACGCCCTTGGGTAGCCCGGTCGTACCGGAGGTGTAGAGGATGTACAGCGGATCGGTGGCCTTCACCGGGATCGGTGCCGCCGGATCGGAGCCGGCGACGGCGTCTTCCCAATAGCTCCAGGTGGTCCCCGGGGTGTCGGGGAACGCCATGTCGGGGAACTGGTCGTGACGCGGGGCCACGATCACAGCCCCCGGGTTGTGGCGGGTCAGCTCGAGCGCCTTGGCGACCATGGGGAAGTAGGGCACCTTGCGCGTCGGCTCGATGCCGCCGTGGGACGTGACGATCACCTTGGGGCGGGCGTCGTCGATCCGGATCGCCAACTCGGGCGCGGCGAAGCCGCCGAAGACAACGGAGTGGACGGCACCGAGCCGGGCGCACGCGAGCATCGCCACGGCGGCGCGGGGGACCATCGGCATGTAGATGACGACCCGGTCGCCGCGACCCACGCCCTCCGCGGCGAGCGCGCCCGCGAACTCCTCGACCTGCTGTAGCAACTGGGCGTAGGTGATGGTCTGCTTGACGCCGGTGACCGCCGAGTCGTAGATGAACGCGGCCTGCTCGCCCCGCCCGGCGGCGACGTGCCGGTCGACGCAGTTGTACGACGTGTTCAGCTCACCGTCGGGAAACCACCGGTAGAAGGGCGGACGGGATCCGTCGACCGCCGTCGTGGGGGTCGTGGTCCAATCGATGTCCCCGGCGACGTCCAACCAGAAGGCATCGGGAACGTTGATCGATAGCCGGTGGGCGGCGTCGTAGGTCGAGGTCGTCGAGTCCGACATCGGGTACTTCCCCTCACGTACGGGAGCGGGCCCGCCGACCGCGCCGACGGGATGTGACTGGTTTCACTCTAATCCGAGGCCCAGTTCGCGATACCGCATCATCCGCTCGGCGTACCTCCGCTCAGGGGGGCGTCGGCGGACCTCGAGCAGCGCGGACGCGACCGCGCCGGCCATCCGGTCGCAGAACGCCTCGGGCTCGTCCGCGGCGTCGGGACGTTCGGGCACGACCACGTCCACGATCCCGGCCTCCAGCAGGTCCGCGGAGCTGATGCCCTGCGACCGTGCGACCTCAGGGGCTCGGCTCGTCTCGTGGTGGAGGATCGCGCTGGCGCCCTCCGGCGGCAGGGGGGCGAGCCACCCGTGACGCGCGCACAGGACCCTGTCGGCGGGGAGCAGGGCGAGAGCGGCGCCGCCGGTGCCCTGCCCCAGGATCACGGAGACGGTCGGGGTCGGCAGGGTGACGAGGTCGGCCAGACTCCTGGCGATCTCACCCGCCAGTCCGCCCTCCTCCGCCTCCCGCGACAGAGCGGCGCCGCGGGTGTCGATGAACAGGACCAGAGGGACCCCCATCTCCGCGGCTATGCGCATACCGCGGCGTGCCGACCGCAACGCGGACGGGCCGAGAGGGCTCTTCTCGTTCTCCGCGTCCCGGTCCTGCGCGAGCACGACTGCGGACTGGCCTCGGAACCGGACCAGCGACAACAGGAGTGATCCGCTGTCCTCGCCCTGCCCGGTGCCGGACAGGAGCACCCGGTCGGGCGCCACGCGGTCGAGGAAGGCACGCGCTCCGGGGCGGTCCGGGCGCCGCGACCGGGTGATGGCGTCCCAGGCATCGGGGGGACGTCCGTCGTCGGACTCCGGTTCGGGGACCGGCCCGTGGGGCGGCACCGGCTCGTCGTCCGACGGCGGGTCCTGGCACAGCACCCTCAGGGCTCGGGCGGTGAGGTCGCGAAGCCCCTCCGGTGGGAGCACGCCGTCGATCATCCCGCGTCGCGCGAGGTTCTCGGAGACCTGGACCCCGTCCGGGAACGGCGCGTCGTAGAGCGCCTCGTAGACGCGGGGCCCGAGGAAGCCGATGAGTGCGCCGGGTTCGGCCACCGACACGTGACCGAGCGACCCCCACGACGCGAACACGCCGCCGGTCGTCGGATGCCGCAGATATACGAGGTAGGGCAGCCCCGCGCTCTTATGACCGGCCACGGCGGCGGAGATCTTGACCATCTGGAGGAACGCGAGCGTCCCCTCCTGCATCCGCGTACCGCCCGAGGTGGGAGAGGCGAGGATCGGAAGCCCTTCGGCCGTCGCCCGTTCTATCGCCGAGACGATCCGCTCGGCGGCGGCGATCCCGATCGACCCGGCGAGGAAGTCGAACTCGCACGCGATGATCACGACCCGGCGGCCCAGTAGGGTCCCCTCACCGGTGATGACCGACTCGTCCACCCCTGACTTCTCGGTCGCCCGCTGGAGCGCCTCCTCGTACCCCGGCGCCGCGTCGACCTGTGGCGGGCGGACCGGGGCGTCGTCCCAGGACCGGAAGGAGCCGTCGTCGAGGACCATGTCGAGGATCTGCAGAGCTCCGGTGCGCGCCATGACCGCATCGTACGGTGGGGCGCCTACCAGCGGGTATCGTGAGGGTGAGGGTGCACTGCCGTACCCCCGTCACGCAGAGGAGCCCTCCGTCGCCATGATCGTCAGCCGCAGGGACGGCGCAGTCGTCGTCGTCACCATCGACCGTCACGAGACCCGCAACGCGCTCGACGCCGAGGTGTGCATCGCCCTGCGCGACGCCATCGAGGCCGCCGGCGCGGAGGCCGACGCCGAAGACCCCGTCCGCGCAATCGTCATCACCGGAGCGGGAACCGCTTTCTGCGCGGGTGCCGATCTGTCCGGCGGGGTGTACAACTCGGATTTCTACGACGCACACGCCGGGATGCTCCGCGCAGTCGAGTCGGTCCCGGTGCCCGTCATCGCCGCCGTCAACGGCCCGGCTGTCGGTGCGGGCGTGCAGCTGGCACTGGCCGCGGATCTGCGGGTGGTGGCGCCCGGTGCCGTCTTCACCGTGCCCGTCGTGAAGGTGGGGCTGGCACTGGACAACTGGACCATCAAGCGGTTGGCCAACGTCGTGGGCGGCGGCCACGCCCGGTCGGTGCTCATGACCGCCCGCCCCGTCGGTGCGGAGGAGGCTGCCCGGATCGGACTGGCCAGCGAGATCGGGGACGTCGAGGCGGCCATGGAGCTGGCTGCCGAGCTCTCGCGGTTCGCACCGCTGAGCCTGCGGCACATCAAGACCGTGATCAACGATGACGACGCCCGGCTGCTCCCGCGCGAGGAGCACACCGAACTCCAGTTGCGCGCGTGGAGCAGCGAGGACATGGCCGAGGCCCGGGCCGCCCGCGCCGAGAAGCGGCCACCCGTCTTCCGCGGGCGCTGAACCGCCCCACCGCAGGACGCACGGTCGCCGTGGCGCCCCACGTACGGACACCGCGGGTCGCCCGGCCGGGTAAGATTCACCGCGCCCGACCCGGACCCGCGTGTCGCGGGCGTCTGGCACGACCCCGGGTATCGCATGACCGGGGGGAGCGTCACCGATGGCCAGGCACAGCGCATCGCCGCAGAACAACAATCCGACGGCCCGGCGGGTCGTCCTCGTGGGGGCGGCGATCCTCGCGGCCGT
Organism: Dietzia papillomatosis NBRC 105045; assembly: GCF_001570845.1. NCBI lineage: Bacteria > Bacillati > Actinomycetota > Actinomycetes > Mycobacteriales > Dietziaceae > Dietzia > Dietzia papillomatosis. The sequence goes on from NZ_BCSL01000006.1 coordinate 9,483, forward strand.
GCTCGTGGTGGGACTGGTGATCTCCGGGCTGTCGAGGGCGGGCGTCGCCGGCTTCTGCGGGGCTGAGCCGCGGATCAGCGTGGCAGCCGAGCCCGACATCGTCGAGCACGTCCGAGTCCTGGCGGAGCATGCCGACGGTTGTCACGCCTTCGACGTGGAAACGGTCTCCTCCGCGGACATGTCCACCCGCACGGTCTCGCGGGAGGCGTTGCCGGACATCTGGGTGCCGGACTCCGCCGTACGTCTCGCTCAGGTGTCCCAGGACGTGCAGATCCCGTTCGAGACGGTCCTCAACTCCCTCGCGTCGACCCCGGTGGTCATCGCTTCCCGTGACGCCGGGGTCGACAAGTCGACGTGGACCTCGGCGCTCGCCACGCCGGGGCTGATGATGGGTGATCCGGTCCGGTCCGGGGTAGCGGACGCGCCGATCCTCGCTGCGACCTCGGAGGTCGAGATGCTGCGGTCGGCTCCGGAGGCGCTGGGGGCCTCGATGGCGATGTTGGCCCAGGGGCAGATGAGTCGGATGGAGGTCCCGCCGACCTCCCGAGAGATGCTCGACAGGGTGATCGCCGGCGGCGGCGCGGCGATCGTGACGGAGCGAGACGCGGTGCTCGCGCAGCGGGCGGCACCCGACTCGGGGATGGAGCTGTACGCGCCCGCCACCGGGGCGGTATTCCTCACCTATCCGGTGGCCGTGACGACCCAGGATTCGACGCGCCGCGTCGACGTGGTCGAGGCCGCTGAGGCGCTCCGGGACGCCACCGCGGCGACCGCTGTCGCCGACGGGCTCTCCCGGGACGGTTTCCGGACCGCCTTCCGGGCGCCGCTCGCCGGGGGAGCGGGGGTGGGCGAGATCGAAGCGCTCGTGGTCCGGGATGCGAACCGGGTCCACAGTGCTCTGCGGGGCCCGTCGGTCGGTGACCTGGGCCATCGCGCTCATCGGCGGGTTCTACCTGTTCACCCTCGTCCTGGGCTTCGGTGCCGCGGCGATGGTCGGACCCGAGGTCATCGAGAACGCCCCCGGCGGTGTGAACTCGGCGGCGCCGCTGCTCGCCTTCGCGCTCGGAGGTGAGATCTTCCTCGGGATCATCTCGGCCGTCGCCTTCGCGACAATCCTCGCCGTGGTGGCCGGACTCGCCATCACCGCCTCCGCTTCCTTCGCGCACGACATCTACAACGGCGTGATCAAGCACGGGCAGGCCACCGAGCAGTCGCAGCTGCGAGTTTCCCGGATCACGGTCGTCGTGATCGGCCTCGTGTCGATCGTCATGGGCATCGGCGCGATGGGGCAGAACATCGCCTTCCTCGTGGCCCTCGCCTTCGCGATCGCGGCCTCGGCGAACCTGCCGACGATCCTCTACTCGCTGTTCTGGAAGCGGTTCAACACCACCGGCGCGCTGTTCTCCATGTACGGCGGCCTGATCAGCACCCTGGTGCTCATCGCGCTCTCGCCGGCGGTCTCCGGCAGCGAGAAGTCGATGATCTCGAGCGTCGACTTCTCCCTGTTCCCGCTCTCCAACCCGGGCATCGTGTCGATCCCCCTTGCGTTCCTGCTGGGCATCATCGGGACGTTCATCGGCAAGAAGGACGAGTTCCCGGAGAAGCGCGTGGAGATGGAGGTCCGCTCGCTCACCGGAGTCGGTGTGGAGAAGACCATCGCGCACTGACCCTGACCCCCATTGGCCCGCCCGACCGTCGCCAGACGGTCGGGCGGCGTCGTCGTGCCCACCGAGGGACTACCCTCGGTGGGCACCACACCGATTCGGAGGCGGTAGAGATGTATCCTGGACAGGACGACCACACCCGACGCATGGGTCAGCAACCCGACTCGCGTGCCTACTCGAGGATGAGCGGCGACCGGGCGTACGACCCCGCCCATGACGACGGCTACGGCGCCGAGGGCGGCTACGACGACGGCTATGTGGAACCCCGCCAATCCCGCCGCGGGCCCGCGATCGACGTGGGGAAATTCGTCGGCAGCGTGGCCGCCACCGCACTGGTAGCAGCCATCGCGGGGTGGCTGATCGCCTGGGTGGTGGACGCCGTGTTCTCCCGTTTCGGCCACCAGTGGGCCAACGGCGGGAACACCCCGACGATGTACGCCGTCTACGGCGCCGTCGCGGCGATCCTCGCCGGGTTGCTCTGGTACCTGCTGCTGATCGGCACCGCCAACCCCCAGCAGTTCTACTCCTGGACGGTGGGGCTGCTCATCGTGGCGGCTGTGGCGCTGCCGTTGCTGGTGACGGTGCCGTTCCTCGACGGGCTCGCGGCCGCGATCGTGCACCTGTTCATCGGTCTGCCGATCCTCGCGCTGACGAGCGCCTTCTCGGCCACGCTCAGGCGCTGACGTCCCGCCGGGTCCGCGACGCCGACGCGGCCCGGGCGATCAGTGGTGCCCCCGAGAGGAATCGAACCTCCGACACCGGCTTTAGGAGAGCCGTGCTCTATCCACTGAGCTACGAGGGCGGGAACCGGGGAGAGTCTAACCGATGGGCCGCTCTGTCGTGATCGGCGACTTGGAGTGGGCGCCTGCCGGACGGTATCGTCGACTGTCGGCGTCCATGTCGTCTCCTTTAACGGAGACGGTGGACCGCCTCGCACGGGTCACCACCGGCCGCCGTTCGAGGGGGAGGGCGCCTGCCGGCCGGCAGCCCACTAGACAGACAGAGGTATTGCCTGTGTCCACGTACACCCCCAAGCCCGGGGACGTGACGCGCGCCTGGTATGTCATCGACGCCACCGACGTGGTGCTCGGTCGACTCGCCGTCCAGGTCGCCAACATCCTCCGTGGCAAGCACAAGCCGCAGTTCGCCCCGAACGCCGATACCGGCGACTTCGTCATCATCATCAACGCCGACAAGGTCGCGATCTCGTCCAACAAGCGTGACCGCGTGGTGCAGCACCGCCACTCCGGTTTCCCCGGTGGGCTGAAGTCGCAGACCCTGGGCAAGGCCATGGACACGCGCCCCGACCGCGTCGTCGAGAAGGCCGTCAAGGGCATGCTGCCGAGCAACAAGCTCGGTCGTGCCGTCGCCTCCAAGCTCAAGGTGTACGCGGGTCCGGATCACCCGCACGCCGCCCAGCAGCCCGTGCCCTTCGAGATCAAGCAGGTGGCCCAGTGACCGACGAGAACATCACCCCCGAGGCCGAGGTCGCCGACGACATGGTGGCGGATCTCGCCGCCGAGGTCGCCGAGGATTACAGCGAGGCCGACTACGCCGGTGGCAGCGACTTCGTCGCCGACGCCGATGCCCAGTTCGCGCCCGTCGTCTCCTCCGGCCCGGCCCAGGCCGTCGGCCGCCGCAAGGAGGCCGTCGCCCGCGTCCGCCTGCTGCCCGGCTCCGGCCAGTTCACCCTCAACGGCCGGTCCCTGGAGGACTACTTCCCGAACAAGGTGCACCAGCAGCTCGTCAAGTCGCCGCTGGTGCTGGTCGAGCGCGAGGAGCAGTTCGACATCGTGGCGCTGCTCCACGGTGGCGGCCCTTCGGGTCAGGCCGGCGCGCTGCGTCTGGCCATCGCCCGCGCGCTGACCCAGTACTCGCCGGACGATCGCCCGGCGCTCAAGAAGGCGGGCTTCCTCACGCGTGACGCCCGCGCGGTCGAGCGCAAGAAGGCCGGCCTCAAGAAGGCCCGTAAGGCCCCGCAGTACTCGAAGCGCTGATCCGCCAGGATCACGACACCAGAGCAGGTTCCCGCGACGCGGGGCCTGCTCTGGTCCATTTGCCGAGTGCGCGACCGGACGGGGTTATCCTGACCCGGGCATTCCCGATCCGCCCCGCGGCGGCGACCACAAGACCTCGGAGGACTACACGACATGACGCGACTGTTCGGCACCGATGGGGTCCGTGGGCTCGCCAACCGGACCCTCACCGTCGACCTGGCGGTCCGGCTCGGTGCGGCGGCCGCCGTTGTCCTCGCCACTGAGACCGGCCCCGTGTCCGACCGTGCGGGCGCGCGCCCACTGGCCGTCGTGGGTCGCGACCCGCGCGTCTCGGGGGAGATGCTCGAGGCCGCGCTCGCGGCGGGGCTGGCCAGTCAGGGCGTCGACGTTCTGCTGGTGGGCGAGGTGCCGACCCCGGCCGTGGCCCACCTGACGGACCGCCACGACGCCGCGCTCGGCGCCGTCATCTCCGCCTCGCACAACGCCATGCCGGACAACGGCATCAAGTTCTTCGCCGCGGGCGGTCACAAGCTCGGCGACGAGGTCGAGGACCGGATCGAGGCCGCGCTCACCGAAGGTGCCATCACCGGGCCGACCGGGTCGGCGATCGGCAGGATCTCACGTGCGACCCCCGAGGATGCCCTGGACAGTTATGTCGGTCATCTGCTCAGCGCGACGCCGGCCCGGCTGGACGGAGTCCGCGTCGTCGTCGACTGTGCCAACGGCGCCGCCAGCGTCGCCGGACCGCGCGCCTACCGCGAGGCGGGCGCGACGGTGATCGAGATCCACGCCAGTCCCGATGGCTACAACATCAACGACAACTGCGGCTCCACCCACCTCGACGACGTCCGTGCCGCGGTCCTCGAGCACGGCGCGGACCTCGGGCTCGCCCACGACGGGGACGCCGACCGCTGCCTCGCGGTGGACTCGAGCGGCGAGGTCGTCGACGGTGACCAGATCATGGCGATCCTGGCCCTGGCCATGCGCGACGCCGGCGAGCTCGCGGGCAACGCGCTGGTCGCCACCATCATGAGCAACCTCGGTCTCAAGGTGGCGATGCGGGAAGCCGGCATCGAGGTCACCGAGACCAAGGTCGGCGACCGGTACGTCCTCGAGCGCCTCCGCGAGGGCGGATACAGTCTCGGCGGCGAGCAGTCCGGCCACCTCGTCCTGCCCGCGCACGCGACCACCGGGGACGGGGTCCTCACCGGACTACGCATCATGGCGCGGATGGCCGAGACGGGCAGGTCGCTCGCCGAGTTGGCCTCCGTGATGCCGGTGCTGCCCCAGATCCTCATCAACGTGCCGGTGGAGGACAAGGCCGCGGTCGTGGCGTCCCCGGCGGTCGGCGACGCCGTCGCCGCCGAGGAGATGCGGCTCGGCGCCGCCGGCCGCGTTCTGCTGCGCCCCTCGGGGACCGAGCACCTGGTCCGCGTCATGGTCGAGGCCCAAGACGCGGAGCTGGCCCGCGAGGTCGCCGAGCGGCTCGCGAGCGTCGTCGTCGCCGTCTGACCCGCTCAGCCGCCTGTGATTGACTTGAACAGCTTGAGCAACGGGGGCGCGGTGGCCAGCGGGTCGTCCCCCGGCTCCTCCAGCATCTCGTCCGTCACGGGGACCGCGTCCTTGAATTTCGCCCTGGGATCCGCGAACGCCGCGTAGGTGTCGTCACCGGCGAGCGTCGCCAGCAGGTAGCCGGCCAGCATCGGACGCACGGTCCTGTGCGTGCGGCGGTCCGGGTCTGCCAGTCCGATCCGCTCGATCAGCGCGTTGCGCTCGACCAGCCCGCCCTCGATCGCCTTGTCCAGACGCCGGTGCACGAGGTCGCCCCGCCACGCGAGGTGCAGCGCTCGCGCGTCCTCCGCGTGGACACCGCCGGCGGCGGACAGCAGCAGAGCGGGGGAGTCGATGGTCATCGCCCGGTCCGCGGCCGACGGGACCGTCTCGGTGGGGAACACCATCGCGACGGCGTCGATGTCGGTGCGCTGTGAGGCCAGCAGTGCGGACACGCCGGCGCCCAGGCCGTGACCGGCCAGGCCGATGCGCCGCGGATCCGCACGGACCGACCCGCGGCCGAGGGCCGCCCGGAGGGTGTCCTCGAGAGCCGCGGACAGGTGGTCCGCGTAGTGCTGGTGGTTCGGGCGCACCCCGAGATCGGTGGCCGGTGCCACCACCACGAAACCCCACGACGCGAGGTGCTTGAGAGTGTCGACGTAGTGCCGCGGCCCCCGGGTCCAGTCGTGGGCCCATCCCACGACGGGCGCGGGCGTCGGGGCGTCGCGCGGGACGTAGACGACGCCGGGGGTGCCGGTGAACCCGAGGTCACCCCTGTCGACGCCGTAGGGTCCGCGTCGACTCACCCTGGCGTGCAGTTCCTTGGTCTTCTTGGCCACGATGGCCACAGTATCGCCTCGCGGGCGCTAAGGGTGCCGGGGCTGTCAGACCTCGTGGCTACACTTAGCGCCCATGTGCGGAATCGTCGGTTATGTCGGGCATCGCCCCGCCCTCCCAGTCGTCGTCGAGGCCCTGCGGCGGATGGAATACCGCGGCTATGACTCAGCGGGCGTCGCCGTCCTCGACGGGTCGGGGGCCTCCCGGGTCGAGAAGAAGGAGGGCAAGCTCGCCAATCTCGAGGCCGCGCTCGCGGCCGCGGGAGAGGGTGGCTTCCCGGGCTCGACCGGCATCGGTCACACCCGGTGGGCGACGCACGGCCGTCCGAGTGACCGCAACGCGCACCCCCACGTCTCCGGCGATGTCGCGATCGTGCACAACGGGATCATCGAGAACTTCGCCCCGCTGCGTGCCGAGCTCGAGGCCGCGGGCGTCGAGCTCGAGTCGGACACCGACTCGGAGGTCGCAGCCCACCTGTTGCGCCGGGAGATGGAGTCGGGTGGCAGCGGCGGGGACTTCGTGGCCGCGTGTCGCACGGTGCTCCGTCGCCTCGAGGGCGCTTTCACACTGGTGTTCAGCCACGCCGCCCACCCGGACGTCCTGGTGGCCGCGCGGCGCTCGACCCCGCTCGTGCTGGGTGTCGGTGAGGGCGAGATGTTCCTCGGTTCCGACGTCGCGGCGTTCATCGAGCACACCCGCGACGCCATCGAGCTGGGGCAGGACAACGTCGTGGTCCTGCGCGCGGACTCCTACGAGATCACCGATTTCGCCGGCGAGCCCTCCGAGGGCCGTCCCTTCTACATCGACTGGGACCTGGCGGCGGCCGAGAAGGGCGGCTACGACTACTTCATGCTCAAGGAGATCGCCGAGCAGCCCGGGGCTGTCGCCGATACCCTGCTCGGTCACTTCCAGGACGGTCGCATCGTGCTGGACGAGCAGCGGATGAGCGACCAGGACCTACGTGACATCGACAAGGTGTTCATCGTGGCCTGCGGCAGTGCGTACCACTCGGGCATGGTCGCCAAGTACGCGATCGAGCACTGGACCCGGCTCCCGTGTGAGGTCGAGATCGCGTCGGAGTTCCGCTACCGCGACCCGGTGCTGGACCGATCCACGCTCGTGGTGGCCATCTCCCAGTCCGGCGAGACCGCGGACACCCTCGAGGCGGTCCGCCACGCCAAGTCCCAGAAGGCCCGCGTCCTGGCGGTGTGCAACACCAACGGTTCGCAGATCCCGCGCGAGGCCGACGCCGTCCTGTACACGCACGCCGGCCCGGAGATCGGCGTCGCCTCCACCAAGGCGTACCTCGCGCAGATCACGGCAAACTACCTGGTGGGTCTCGCGCTCGCGCAGGCCCGCGGCACCAAGTACCCGGACGAGGTGGCGGCCGAGTTCCGCCAGCTCGAGCGCATGCCCGAGGACATCCAGAAGGTCGTCGACTCCCTGGACCCGGTCCGGGGGATCGCGCGCGAGCTCGCCGGCTCCAAGTCGGTGCTGTTCCTCGGTCGCCACGTGGGGTACCCCACGGCACTGGAGGGCGCGCTCAAGCTCAAGGAACTGGCGTACATGCACGCCGAGGGCTTCCCGGCGGGGGAGCTCAAGCACGGCCCGATCGCCCTCATCGAGGAGGGCATGCCGGTTTTCATCGTGATGCCGCCGGTCGAGGGGCGCGGGGTGCTCCACTCCAAACTGGTGAGCAACATCCAGGAGATCCGGGCCCGTGGTGCGCGGACCATCGTGATCGCCGAGGAGGGCGACGAGGTGGTCCGGCCGCTCTCGGACTACTTCATCCCGATCCCGGCCTCGACCACGCTGCTGCAGCCCCTGCTGGCCACCATCCCGTACCAGGCCTTCGCCGCCGAGGTCGCCGCCGCGCGCGGGTACGACGTGGACAAGCCCCGCAATCTCGCCAAGTCCGTCACGGTGGAGTGACCCGCCCGCGGTAGTCAGATCATGAGGCGCGCCCATCCCGTCGAGGTCATCCGCGCCGCGGAGCGTCCGCTCGTCGAGGCGGCCGCCGCGGCGGGGGACCCCGACGCGGTGATGCGGCGCGCCGCGGCGGGCGTCGCCCACCACACGGCCGCACTGCTGCGCGAGCGCACCGGCGGCGTGTACGGCCGCTCCGTGCTGCTCCTGGTGGGGAGCGGCGACAACGGCGGGGACGCCCTGTACGCGGGCTCGATCCTCCGGGGCCGCGGGTGTCGCGTGGAGGCCGTTCTGCTGAGCCCGGACCGGGTGCACGAACGCGGTCTCGCCGCCCTGCGTCGCGCCGGCGGGCGGGTGCGCGGCGCGGAGGCCGGGGGCTCCGACGTACCCGTTCCCGATGTCGCCGTCGACGGCGTGGTGGGTCTGAACGGTAGGGGACCGCTGCGCGACCAGGCGGCGCGGATCGTCGAGGGCATGGTCGCGGCCGGCGTGCCGTGGGTGGCGGTGGACCTGCCCAGCGGGATCGACGCCGACACGGGAACTGTCCACGAGCCGCACGTGCGGGCGACGCTTACCGTCACCTTCGGGATGCTGCGCCGCGCGCACCTGCTCGCCTCGCCGGAGTGCGGCAGCGTCGAGCTGGTGGACATCGGCCTGACCGAACCGCCGGCCGGGCCGGCGGCCGTGCGGTGCCCGGACCCCGCCGAGGTGGGGCGCCACTGGCCGGTGCCGGGGCCCGACGACGACAAGTACACGCAGGGCGTGGTCGCGGTGCGCGCCGGGTCCGAGCGGTATCCGGGCGCGGCGGTGTTGTGCGTGTCGGCGGCGGTGGCGGCCACGTCCGGGTTGGTGCGGTACGTGGGGTCGGGGGCGGACGCGGTGCTCGCCGCCCGCCCCGAGGTGGTGTGCCACCCGACGGTCGCCGACGCGGGGCGTGCCCAGGCGTGGATCGTGGGGCCCGGCGGTGGGACGGGGCCGGACGCGGTCGCGGACGTCGACGCGGTCCTCGCGGAGGGGCGACCGACGGTGCTCGACGCGGATGCCCTCACCTGTGTGGCCGCCCATCCGGTCCTGCTGCGGAGCGCCACCGCTCCGGTGCTGCTCACCCCGCACGCCGGCGAGTTCGACCGGCTCACCGGCGGGTGGGACCGCGGCGACCGCCCCGGCGCGCTGCGCCGGTACGTCGCGGGTCTGCGGGACCGTGGGATCGAGGCGACGGTGCTGCTCAAGGGGCGTGTCACCCTGGTCGACGACGGCGAGACGACGTTCGCGGTGGACTCCGGTTCCTCGTGGGCCGCGACGGCCGGTTCGGGAGATGTGTTGGCCGGGATCGTGGGCGCGTTGCTCGCGAGCGGCAGGGCGGTGCACGGATCTCCGGCGCGGCCGGCGGTCGAGGCGGTCACGGTGCACGGGGAGGCAGCGCGCCGGGCGGCGCACCGGCACACCGTGGGCGCGGGCGGTGCTCGCGGGGGGCCGGGCGCGCCGATCGGTGCCTCCGACCTGCTGGCCGCGATACCGGGGGCGATCTCGGCGCTGAGGGGGAGGGAATCGGTGCCCGCCGGCGCTCTTTGGCAGAATTGACAGAATGGGTCCAGTTGTCCCCCCGGCACCGTGCCGCGCCGAGATCGATCTGGACGCGATCGAGCACAACAGTCGCGTCCTCGTCCGGTCTGCCCGCGGGGCGCGGGTCATGGCCGTGGTCAAGGCCGACGCCTACGGGCACGGCGCCGTCCCCGTCTCCCTGGCCGCGCTCCGCGGGGGTGCGCACGCGCTGGGGGTGACCACCATCGCCGAGGCCCTGCAGCTGCGATCGGCGGGCATCGACGCGGAGATCCTCGCGTGGCTCTACTCCGCCTCGGACGACGTTCGCGCGGCGGTCGAGGCGGATGTCGACCTCGCGATTCCCAGCCCGGTCCATCTGGACACCGTCCTGGAGGCGGCGCGCCGCACGGGCCGTCGTGCCCGCGTCACCCCCAAGATCGACACCGGCCTCGCGCGGTCCGGCATCTCCCTCGAGGAGTGGCCGGCCGTGCTCGAGCGGCTCGTCACGGCCACCGCCGGCGGGCAGGTCGAGGTCACGGGGCTGATGGCCCACTTCGCCCATGCGGACGACCCGGGTAACCCGGTCATCGACCTGCAGGTGGCCCGGCTCCACGAGTGCGTGGCGCAGGCGCGTGCGCGGGGTCTGGAGTGCCCGGTCAACCACCACGCCAACTCGGCGGCCGCGCTCACGCGGCCGGAGGACGGTTTCGAGATGGTGCGGCCGGGGATCGCGCTCTACGGTCTGAATCCGGTCGAGGGCCTGGACGTGGATCTGGTGCCGGCGATGACGTTCTCGGCCGAGGTGCTCATGGTCAAGCGGCTGGCTGCAGGGCAGGGTGTGAGTTACGGGCACACGTGGCACGCCCCCCACGACACCACCGTCGCCCTCATCGCGGCGGGTTACGCCGACGGCGTGTGGCGGCTGCTCTCGGGCCGGCTCGACGTCTCGATCGGCGGGCGGCGCTATCCGAACGTCGGCCGCGTGTGTATGGATCAGTTCGTCGTCGACCTCGGACCCGATCCCGACCAGGCGGTGCGGGTGGGGGACACGGCCGTGTTGTTCGGCACGGGCGCCGACGGCGGGCCCACCGCCGCCGAGTGGGCCGAGACCCTGGACACCATCCACTACGAGGTGGTCACCGCCGTGCGCGGCCGGGCCGCGCGCCACCACGTGATGCACGGCAGTCACCCCGTGCCGTCCGCGCTGGGGACCCACGCCGTCGCGCGGAGCGACGACGCCGCGCCGGGGGCCGGGCAGGGGGCCGCGCCCGGGCCCGGGCGGGGGACGGGGAGATGAGCGAGGACCACGACGACGAGCTCGGCGGCGACCCGCGCGGTAGGCCCCGGCTGCGGTTCCCGAAACGGCCCGAGCGGTCGGCCGCCGGGACCCCGGTCGAGATCCGACCGCCGGCGATGGCCGGGGGCACGCCGCGCGACGCGGAGGCGGTCGCCGAACGGATCCGGACGCCCGGTGGCCTGCGCGCAGGCCTGAGCGCGCTCGGCGCCGCCACTCTCGGTTCCGTCGTCACACTGCTGCCCGGCCGACGCGCCAACGACCCGTGGGCCGGCGAAGACATGTGGGAGCTCGGGGTGGACCGTGGCTCCATGGTTGCCGCGACCGACGGTGTCCCGCTCGCGGTGCGCGAGGCGGGGCCCACCGACGCGCCGATGACGGTCGTGTTCGTCCACGGCTACACCTTGTCGATGGACACCTGGCATTTCCAACGCCGGCATCTGGCCGACCGGTTCGGCTCCGAGATCCGGATGGTCTTCTACGACCAGCGCGGGCACGGATTGAGCGGGTCCGGCTCGCGGAAGAACGCGACCATCGACCAGCTGTCCCGGGACCTCGACACCGTCATCTCGGCGACCACGCCGACCGGGCCCGTCGTCGTGATCGGCCACTCCATGGGCGGGATGACCGTGATGGGGTTCGCCTCCCGTCACCCGGAGACCGTCCGTGAGCGGGTCCTGGGGGTCGGGCTGGTCTCCACCGCGATGGCGGAGCTCTCGGAGGCCGGGCTCGGGTCAGTGCTCGACAACAAGAGCGTGGCCCGCCTCGCCGGGTTGGCGGGCCGCAGCCCCGGCGTGTTCACCAGCAGCCGACGTGCGCTCGGGGCGATCATCTCGCCGTTCATCTACGGTGGGTCGTTCGGAGACCCCGCCACGGTCAGTCCGACCGTCGCCCGGTTCGTGGACAAGCTCATAGCCTCGACCGACGTGCTGACCATCGCCAACTTCTTCGAGACCCTCACGCGGCACGACGAGTCGGCCGCCATGCCCGTTCTCCGTGAGGTCCGCACGACGGTCCTCTGCGGTGACCGGGACCTGCTCACCCCGCTGGACCGGTCGGTCGACATCGTCGAGGAGCTCCCCGACGCCGAGTTCGTCGTGGTCCCCGGCGCCGGGCACATGGTGATGCTCGAGGAGCCCGCGCACGTGTCCGAGGTGTTGGGCGACCTCGTGGCCGACGCGATCATGGAGTCGCGCCGCCTCGAGCGGGCGGGCCGCGCCGACGGAAGCCGGATATCGTGACGATCGATGTGCCGGGGGAGCGCGACCTGCCGACGGTCGACGAGACGCGCGCGCTGGGCGTCGAGTTGGCCGGACTGCTCCGCGCCGGCGACGTGGTGGTGCTCGACGGCCCCCTCGGCGCGGGCAAGACCGCCCTGACCACCGGTATCGCAGCGGGCCTCGGCGTGCGGGGCCGCGTGACCTCGCCGACCTTCGTCATCGCGCGCCGGCACCCGCCCATGAGGCCCGGGGGTCCGGGGCTCGTACACGTCGACGCCTACCGTCTCCTCGGCGGGCAGGACCCGGACGGGACCCGGCCCACGACGGGCGACCTGGCCGACGAACTCGAGTCCCTCGACCTGGACTCGGCCCTCGACTCCGATGTCGTGGTGGTCGAGTGGGGCGCCGGGTTCGTCGATTCCCTCGTCGAGGCCCCGCTCGTGGTGACCCTGAGCCGGCCCGACGGCACCGACGTGCGCACCGCCGGCTGGAGCCGGGGCGCCTCGCCCGGTCGCGCGGCCGGCCCGGCGGTACCCTGACCCCGTGCTGGTCCTCGCTGTCGACACCTCGACCCCCTTCGTCACCGCGGGGGTGTGCCGACTCGTGCCCGGTGGCGACGGCCCCGTGGTCGCGACACTGGCCACCCGCGTCACCGAGGACGCCCGTGCCCATGCGGAACTGCTGACCCCGCACATCCTCGACTGCCTCGCCGACGCCGGCCTGTCCGCGGGCGGCCTCGACGCCGTGGTGGTGGGCACCGGGCCGGGTCCGTTCACCGGGCTGCGGGTCGGGATGGCCACCGCCGCCGCGTTCGCCGACGCCCTGGGGAGACCGGTCCACGGAGTGTGCTCGCTCGACGGGCTCGCGGCCACCGCGCGCGCCGCCGGGGCCGGCGGGGACCTCGTCGTCGTCACCGATGCCCGGCGCCGCGAGGCGTATCACGCCCGCTACTCGCCGCAGGGCGTGCGGACGTCGGGCCCCACGGTGGGGCCATCCGCCGACATCGACCTCACGGGCGCCACCCACCTCGCCGGGGACCCCGCCCGCCTGCGCGAGGTCACCGACGCCCACGGCTCTGACGGCGTCCGCGGCTCTGACCCCGCCCACGGCCCCACCGCCGCTCCGGGTGACCACGGCGCGGGTGGCCCGCTGCCGCGCGTCCTCGACGGCGTGCACTCACCCGACCCCGCCGGGCTCGTCACCGCGGCGGCCGACGCCTTGCTCGCCGGTGCGACACCGGTCCCGCTCGAGCCCCTCTACCTGCGGCGCCCCGACGCGGTGCCGCCCCGGCGCGCCGAACCCTCCGCGGCCCTGCGCGGGGTGGGGCGATGACCGCGACGCCGGCCGACGTCGTCCACGACGCGCTGGTCCCCGACGACGCCCTGCGGTGCGCTGACCTGGAGAGACTCCTGTTCCGCGGCGACGGCCCGTGGTCGGCGGCGACGTTCCTGTCCGAGATCGGCTCACGTCACACCACGTGCCTGGCCGCCCGCGGCGACGGGCGGCTGGTCGGCTACGCGGTCCTGGCCGGGCTCGGGCCCGAGGGCGACCGCGAGTTCGAGGTGCACACCATCGGCGTCGACCCGGAGTACCAGGGACGCGGTATCGGACGGGCGCTGCTGCGGCGGATGCTCGAGGTGGCCGATGCCGAGGGCGCGCCGGTCGTCCTGGACGTGCGGACCGACAACGTCCCCGCACTCACGCTGTACGAGGCCCACGGGTTCGAGGTCGTGGGCCTGCGCCCCCGGTACTACCGGCCCAGCATGGCCGACGCGCATCTCATGGTGCGGCCGGCGCGGGGCGGCGGCGCGGACCGTGACGTCACCGGCAGCGCGGACGGCGGCGGCGGCGGGGACACTGTAGGCGGGGACACTGTTGGCGGCGACACGGGAGAGGGGAGCGGCCGATGAGGACCGTCATGGGGATCGAGAGCTCGTGCGACGAGACGGGCGTGGCCGTGGCGCGGGTCCACGACGACGGGCGGGCCGATCTGCTGTCCGACGTGGTGGCCTCGTCGATGTCCGAGCACGCGCGCTTCGGAGGCGTCGTCCCGGAGATCGCCTCCCGCGCCCACCTCGAGGCGCTCGTCCCCACGGTCCGCGCCGCGCTCGCCGAGGCCGGGGTGGAGCGGCCCGACGCCGTCGCCGCCACCATCGGGCCCGGGCTGTCCGGGGCGCTGCTCGTGGGCTCGTCCGCGGCCAAGGCCTACGCCGCGGCCTGGGGCGTGCCGTTCTACGCCGTGAACCACCTGGTCGGCCACGTCGCCGTCGCGGGCTTCGACGGCGGGCCGCTGGGGGAGTGCGTGGCCCTGTTGGTCTCCGGCGGCCACACCCAGCTGCTGCACGTGCGCTCGCTGACCGAACCGGTCGTGGAACTCGGGTCGACCGTCGACGACGCCGCGGGCGAGGCGTACGACAAGGTCGCCCGTCTGCTCGGCCTCGGTTACCCGGGTGGACCGGTGATCGACCGCCTCGCCGCCACCGGTGACCCCCGCGCCATCGCGTTCCCCCGTGGCATGACCGGACCGCGTGACGCACGGCACGATTTCTCCTTCTCCGGACTCAAGACCGCCGTGGCCCGGCGGATCGAGGCCGCCGAACGGGACGGCGAGCGGCTCGCCGTGGCCGACGTCGCGGCGTCGTTCCAGGATGCCGTCGCCGACGTACTCACCATGAAGGCGGTGCGGGCCTGCACAGACCTGGGCGTGGACACCCTGCTCATCGGCGGCGGCGTGGCGGCCAACTCGCGACTGCGCGACCTCGCCGCCCACCGGTGTGCCGAGGCCGGCCTCACACTGCGTGTCCCGCGGCCGCGCCTGTGCACGGACAACGGCGCGATGGTCGTGGGGGTCGCCTCCGCCCTGCTCACCTCGGGCGCCGCGCCCAGTCCGCTGACCGTCGCCGCCGACCCGGGCCTGCCGGTCGAGGTCACGCAGGTCGCCTGACTCCGCCCCCGGGCGGCCCGGCGACCGGGGCCGGCACGGCGCGCGGGGCCCGCACGGCGCGCGGGGCTAGAACCCGAGCAGGGCCATCCCTATCGCGGCGGACGTCAGCGCCAGGACGAGGAGCACGAACACCCACGCGATGCCGAGGTAGCCGATGACCAGGGCAGAGATCGCCATCGCGCGGCCCTCCTCGCCCCGACGCCTTATCTGCGCGAGCGACACGTGCCCGAGGATCACCACGATCACGGTGATGACCGCGGGCACCAGCGGGACGAACAGGCCGAGGAACGAGCCGAAGACGACGTTGGCCACGGCGACGACGAGGGCGACGACGGCGAGCTCGTTACCGCCTGCCGGGGGCGCCGGCTCATACGGGTCGGACACCGGCGGGTCAGTCCTCGGTCGGACCGACGCGGTGGACGCGGGTCCGTTGTGCGAAGTACAGGCCGAGCCCGGCGAGTGTGAACCCGCCGATGAAGTTTCCGATGTGGACCGGGATCTGATTCCACAGCAGCCAGTCGGCGACGCTCACGTCCGCCCCGAGCATCATCCCCGCGGGGATCGTGAAGTGGTTGACCACCGCGTGCTCGTAACCGAGCGCGAAGAACGTGAGGATGGGCAGCCAGATGGCCAGGATCTTGCCCGAGGTACTGGAGGAGGAGAACGACATGATCACGCCCAGCGCCACCAGCCAGTTACACAGCACCGCGCTGAGCGTCACCCAGCCCAACCCGGTGACCAGCCCCGCCTCCTTGTAAGCGATCGTCTTCTCCACCGCGAGGTCGGCGAGGGCCTGGGCTCCGGTCGCATCCGGTTCCGTGCCCATCCCCGTGAGTACGGAGGTGATCATCCAGGCGGCGGCCAGGCCCCCGATCGTGTGGCCGAGGATCATCCATCCGAAAACCCGCAGGCAGTCCCGCACGCGGACCCGCTTCTCCAGCGCCGCGAGCGGAACCAGACCGTACGCGCCGGTGACGAGTTCCCACCCGAGAAGGACGACGAGGGTGAGGCCGATGGGGAAGAGGACGGCACCGACGATCTCCACCCCGGTCGCGTCGGTGACCATGACGGCCAGCGTCGTGGCCGCGCCGAGCAGGTAGACGGCGAGGAAGCCGCGCAGCGCCAGTTGCCAGCCGGGGACGTGGGCCTTCTGCTCCCCGGCCTCGACGGACGCGGAGACGATGTCGGAAGGGGCGACCGCGGTCATACTGGGCCTCGCTGTCCTCGATGGAAATCGGATCGGGCAGAGGTGTTCTGGTGGCTGATGTCCGTGCGTGCGGGCGAGCCTACCGGCCGCGGGGGGATCCGCAACGGGATGAGCCTGCACGCGGTTTCCTTGAGTGCTGGCACTCGCCTGTGTAGAGTGCCAATAGACACGGTGCACCGAGGGCGTCACCCGCGACGGCGCACGCGGCGGGCCGGGTCGTACGGAAACAACGGGACGCCCACGGTGTCCCGGATCTTCGAACCACACTCCGAGCCGCCCTAGACCCGGGCGGCCACACCCCATACGGGAGGATCATCGTGGCGATCAAGCCGCTTGAGGACAAGATTCTCGTCGAGGCCCTCGAGGCCGAGACCACCACGGCGTCCGGCCTCGTCATCCCGGACACCGCCAAGGAGAAGCCCCAGGAGGGCACCGTCGTCGCGGTCGGCGAGGGCCGCTTCGACGAGGACGGCGACCGCATCCCCATGGACATCAAGAAGGGGGACAAGGTCATCTACTCGAAGTACGGCGGCACTGAGATCAAGTACGAGGGCAAGGAGTACCTGATCCTCTCCTCGCGCGACGTCCTCGCGGTCATCGACTGACGTGAGCTGCGTCAACCCCGCCCCGGCGGCGCCGGCGACTGCCAGGCACCACCGGGGCGGAGGTGTCTCACGCCGCGACACCGTATCGACCCGACCACCCACTTCCCTCCAGGAGTTCCATCAATGTCCAAGTTGATCGCGTTCGACGAGGAGGCCCGCAAGGGCATGCTCGCCGGTGTCGACGAGCTCGCCGACACCGTCAAGGTCACGCTCGGCCCCAAGGGCCGCCACGTCGTGCTCGCCAAGGCGTTCGGCGGCCCCACCGTCACCAATGACGGCGTCTCCATCGCCCGTGAGATCGAGCTCGCCGAGCCGTTCGCGAACCTCGGGGCGCAGCTCGTCAAGAGCGTTGCCACCAAGACCAACGACGTCGCCGGCGACGGCACCACCACCGCCACCGTGCTCGCCCAGGCCCTCATCCGCGAGGGGCTGCGTAACGTCGCGGCCGGCTCCAACCCGATGGCGATGGGCAAGGGGATCGAGAAGGCCGCCTCCGCCGTCGTGGAGTTCCTCCGCTCGGCCGCGACGCCCGTCTCCGGCTCCGAAGCCGTCGCGCAGGTCGCGACCGTGTCCTCGCGTGACCCCGAGATCGGCCGCATGGTCGCCGAGGCCATGGACGCCGTCGGCGTCAACGGCGTGGTCTCCGTCGAGGAGTCGCAAGGGCTGCACACCGAGGTGGCCGTGACCGAGGGCATCGCCTTCGACAAGGGCTTCCTCTCCCCGTACTTCGTCACGGACCCGGACGAGCAGAAGGCCATCTACGAGGACGTCCTGGTCCTGCTCCACCGCGAGAAGATCAGCTCCCTGCCGGACCTGCTCCCGCTGCTCGAGAAGGTCGCCGAGACCGGCAAGCCGCTTCTGATCGTCGCCGAGGACGTCGACGGCGAGGCGCTGTCGACCCTGGTGGTCAACTCGATCCGCAAGACGCTCAAGGTCGTCGCCATCAAGGCCCCGTACTTCGGTGATCGCCGCAAGGCCTTCCAGGAGGACCTCGCAATCGTCACCAAGGGTCAGGTCGTGAGCCCGGACCTCGGCATGAAGCTGTCCGAGTGCGGACTGGAGGTGCTCGGGCAGGCCCGCCGGGTGACCGTGTCCAAGGACGAGACGATCATCGTCGACGGCGCCGGCGACCAGGCCGACGTCGACGCCCGCGTGGCCCAGCTGCGCCGCGAGGCCGAGGCCACCGACTCCGACTGGGACCGCGAGAAGCTCGAGGAGCGGATCGCCAAACTCGCCGGTGGCGTCGCCGTGATCCGCGTCGGCGCGGCCACCGAAACGGAGCTGACCGAGCGGAAGCTCCGCGTCGAGGACGCCGTCAACTCGGCCAAGGCCGCCGTGGAGGAGGGCATCGTCGCCGGTGGTGGCTCCGTGCTCGTGCAGGCGGCCGCCGCACTCGATCGGCTCGCCGAGGACACCGCCGACGCCGATGAGAAGGTCGGCGTGACCGTGGTCCGCAAGGCGCTGTCCGCCCCGCTGTTCTGGATCGCCGCCAACGCCGGCGAGGACGGTTCCGTCGTCGTCAGCAAGGTCTCGGACCTCGGCCCGCGGGACGGTTTCAACGCCGCGACGGGCGAGTACGGCGACTTGGTCTCCGCCGGGATCATCGACCCGGTGAAGGTCACCTCCTCCGCCGTCGTCAACGCCTGCTCGGTGGCTCGCATGGTCCTCACCACCGAGACCGCGATCGTCGAGAAGCCCGAGGAGAAGAGCGCCGACGCGCACTCGCACGCCGGTCACTCCCACTGATCGCGACCGGCACACGGGCCCCGTTCCCCGCTCCGGCGGGGGCGGGGCCCGTCCGGTGTCACGGGCCGGTCGTGTGGTCCCGCGTCGCCGGCAAGGGTTACGCTGGGCGCTCAGCAGTACTCCCCCGACACTCCGGTCAGGCGCCTATTCTGAGCGCGAGCCGCGCCGGCCGCCCCCGGGCCCGGGCGTGGGACCCGTCGCGACCCGTGTCGCGCCCCGAGAGAAAGGCCTGGCCCCGTAACACATCCGTGTAACGCGTGGCCCTCCGAATCCGATGACAGGTACAGCAGACGAGTTGGAACTCGCCGTCGCCGACGCGGTCAAGGGTGACCGTGCCTCTGCAGCGCGTGTGCTGGAGCTCGTGCGACCCGGTGTGGTGCGGTACTGCCGCTCCCGCGTCGGAGGCTCGGAGAGGGCCAACCTGTCTGCTGACGATGTCGCCCAGGAGGTGCTGATCGCGGTGCTCTCGGCACTGCCGGGATACCGGGATCAGGGACGTCCCTTCATGGCCTTCGTGTACGGGATCGCGGCTCACAAGGTCGCGGACGCCCATCGTGGCGCCGCGCGGAACAAGTCCGATCCCGTGGAGTACCTCCCCGAGGTGCTCTCGACCGACACGGGGCCGGAGGACCACGTCCTCGACGGCGAGGTGTCGAGAGCTATGAGCCGCCTTCTCGACACCCTGCCCGAGAAGCAACGGGAGATCATCCGACTGCGTGTCGTGGTCGGACTCTCCGCGGAGGAGACGGCGGAGATCGTCGACAGCACGGCCGGAGCCGTGCGCGTCGCTCAGCACCGGGCGATGAAGCAGCTCCGCGCGAGAATCGAACAGGACGGAGAGGAGCGATGGCGATGAACGACGACGATGTCGACCCCGGCGCCCGGGACGACGACGCCTCGCTCGACGAGCATGAGGTGGACCCCCTCGGGGTCGACCGTGACGACGAGCTCCTCGACGCCCTCGGACGCGGAGAGCGCCCCGAGGGGGACGATCCGCTCCTGGCACTGTTCGCCGACTGGCGTGCCGAGACCGGTTCCGCGGAGCTTCCCGCGCTCCCGAGCGACGAGCAGATCGAGGTCGCTCTCGCACCGAACGTGTCGCGGCTGTGGCCCCGGCGCGGGGGGGTTTCCTCGGGAGATCACCATCACGGCAGGCGTCCCGCGCTCTGGCAGGCGGTGACCGGGGCCGCGGCCGTGACCGCCGTGATCGTCGGTGGCCTGTCCGTCGCCGCGCACAGCGCGATGCCCGGCGACCCGCTCTGGGGTGTGTCCAAGACGATCTTCTCCGACCGCGCCGGAGACGTCGAGTTGGTCAACGACCTCACAGAGTTCCTCTCCGCCGCCGACCTCGCCGCCCGCGAGGGCGACCGGGGCGAGGCCGAACGCCTTCTCCACGAGGTGAGCGAGCGGCTCGACGAGGTCTCGGACGCCTCGGAGCGTGTGGAACTCATGAAGCGCAGGGACGCCATCAAGCGCGATCTCAGCCGCGTGACCCCGAGCACGGTGCCGTCGCCCGCGCCGGCACCCGCCCCGAATCCGGCTCCCGCCCCCGCACCGGGCGCGGCGACGCTGGTTCCGGGTGTCCCGGTGCCGCTGCCGTCCAACCTGATCCCCCCGCCGCCCCCCGGCATGCCGGTCATCCCGCTGCCGCTCGACGGTCTGCGCATCTCCACGACGCTCCAGATCCCGATCGACACCCAGCGGATCCAGGATTTCCTGGCGCCCACCACGGGCCGTCCGAACGGGGACGTGGGGGAGGACCAGCTGGGCGTGCAACCGTCACCGTCCCGCACCACTGTGACCCAGGTGCCCACCCCGACCCAGCAGCCCCCGACGTCGTCCCAGCAGTCGCCGGAGTCGACCCGGCCCACCAACTGATCGGCGGCGGCCCCTCGTGGCCGAGGGGTTTCCACGTTTCGCACGCCGAACGAACCGACCCCGCCTACCGGTCACGGGAGGCGGGGATCGGCTCTTCTGTCACTATCCGGGTCAGCGACGCCAGTTCAGCCGGCGGGGCCGCATCGCGCGGACAGCGTCCGCGTAACCGCGGCAGTACTCCCACGTGACGTAATCATCGGGGATGGGGTCGAAGGCGGGCTCGTGGGGCAGCAACGAACCGTCGTCGAGCAACTGCATGAGGTTGGCGCGCAGCATGTCCCACTCGTGGTAGTGCTCCTCCGCGCAGTCCTCGCACTGCACCGCGACACCCTTGACCCCGATCGGGGCCAGCAGTCGACAGAATTCCGCGAGGTCCGCCAGGTCCTCCTCGATCGCGCGTCGCTCATCGGCGTCGAGGGGGCCCGAGGGCACCCCGTCGTCGATGGGGTCCAGCCCGGCCAGCTCCGCGGCCGGGTCATCCGGATCGCCGGCGAACGGGTCGGGCGGCATTCCGTGCCGTAGGGGATCGTTCACGCCCTCCACCGTACCCGTGACCACGGTCTCACGGGGCCGACGGTTCGAGCCGCGGGCCCGGTAACCACTATCCTCGGAAGCAGCACCGAGACGACCCCCCCAGGAGGACGGCAGATGAGCGAGTCGCAAGGCCCCGTACGCACCGGCGGCGACGACCCGACCAAGGTCGCGATGGTGGGCCTGACGTTCGACGACGTTCTCCTCCTCCCGGCCGCGTCCGAGGTGGTCCCCAGCGAGGTCGACACCAGCACGCGACTGACCCGGGAGATCACCCTCCGGGTACCCCTGATCTCCTCGGCGATGGACACCGTCACCGAGGCGCGCATGGCCATCGCCATGGCCCGACAGGGCGGTATCGGTGTCCTGCACCGCAACCTGTCCGTGGGTGACCAAGCCGCGCAGGTCGAGACGGTCAAGCGGTCCGAGGCCGGGATGGTCACCGACCCGGTCACGTGCGCCCCGGGCGACAGCCTGGCCGAGGTCGACGAGATGTGCGCCCGCTACCGCATCTCCGGCCTGCCGGTGACCGACGAGCGCGGCGAGTTGGTGGGCATCATCACCAACCGCGACATGCGCTTCGAGATGGACAAGTCGCGGAGGGTCGACGAGGTCATGACCCGCGCGCCCCTCGTGGTCGCGCGCGAGGGCGTGACCGCCGAGGCCGCGCTGGGGCTGTTGCGTCGTCACAAGATCGAGAAGCTGCCGATCGTGGACGGGGACGGGCGTCTGACCGGCCTCATCACGGTCAAGGACTTCGTCAAGACCGAGCAGCACCCGAACGCCACCAAGGACTCCGACGGACGCCTCCGGGTGGCCGCCGCGATCGGCACCGGCGAGGACGCGTGGCAACGCGCCGGCGCCCTCACCGACGCCGGTGTCGACGCGCTGGTCGTCGACACCGCGCACGCCCACAACCGCAACGCCCTCGACATGGTGGCCCGCGTCAAGCGTGAACTCGGCGACCGCGTCCAGGTCATCGGCGGCAACCTCGCCACCCGCGGTGCAGCCCAAGCGATGATCGACGCGGGAGCGGACGCCATCAAGGTCGGCATCGGTCCCGGCTCCATCTGCACCACCCGCGTCGTGGCGGGCGTGGGCGCGCCCCAGATCACGGCGATCCTCGAGGCCTCGGTGGCCGCGAAGGCGGCCGGTGTCCCGGTGATCGCCGACGGCGGGATGCAGTACTCCGGGGACGTGGCCAAGGCGATCGCCGCCGGTGCGTCGTCCTGTATGTTCGGCTCGCTGCTGGCGGGCTGCACCGAATCCCCGGGCGAGCTGATCTTCGTGGACGGTAAGCAGTACAAGGTGTACCGCGGCATGGGCTCGCTGGGAGCGATGCGCGGGCGCGGCAAGCCGGGCGATGAGAAGTCGTTCTCCAAGGACCGCTACTTCCAGGACGATGTGCTCTCCGAGGAGAAGCTGGTCCCCGAGGGCATCGAGGGGCGGGTCCCGTACCGGGGCGACGTCGCACAGGTCCTTCACCAACTTGCCGGCGGTCTCCGCGCGGGCATGGGCTACACGGGGTCGGCGACCATCCCGGAGATGAACGACGCCCAGTTCGTCCAGATCACGGCTGCGGGGTTGAGGGAGAGCCACCCGCACGCGATCCAGATGACCGTCGAGGCCCCCAACTACAACGTCAAGGACTGAGGGCGCGTGCGCAACGTCGTGGAGATCGGCCTGGGCCGCGAGGCCCGTCGGATGTACGGGCTCGGCGAGGTGGACATCGTCCCGTCCCGCCGGACCCGGAGCTCCAAGGAGGTGTCGACCTCCTGGCAGATCGACGCCTACCAGATGGACATCCCCGTGATGACGCATCCGACGGACGCGGTGGTGTCCCCGTCCTCGGCCGTCGAGTTCTCCAAGCTCGGCGGTCTCGCCGTGCTCAACGGAGAAGGTCTCTGGGCCCGTCACGCCGACCCCGAGTCGGCAATCGACGAGCTGCGTGAGCTCGCCCTGGAGGACGTGACCGGGCATCGCGCGGTCGCCCGCCTGCAGGAGTTGCACCGTGCGCCGATCGACCGCGAGCTGCTCGCCGCGTCGGTGCAGCGTATCCGCGACGAGGGCGCCACCGTGGCCGTGCGGGTCTCGCCGCAGCACGCGCGCGAACTCACGCCCGGTCTGGTCGCGGCCGGGATCGACCTGCTGATCGTGCAGGGCACCATCATCTCGGCCGAGCACGTCAGCGGCGAGGACGCCCCGCTCAACCTCAAAGACTTCATCGGCGGGCTCGACGTGCCGGTGATCGCCGGTGGCGTCGTCGACTACAAGACCGCCCTACATCTCATGCGCACCGGTGCCGCCGGGGTGATCGTGGGCTACGGCGGCGCCGACGGCGTCACCACCACCGGGCCGGTGCTCGGCATGGAGGTCCACATGGCCACCGCGATCGCCGATGCGGCCGCGGCCCGCCGTGACTACCTGGACGAGACCGGCGGTCGCTACGTGCACGTGCTGGCCGATGGTGACATCTACACGTCGGGTGACATCGCCCGCGCGGTCGCGTGCGGCGCGGACGCGGTCGTGCTGGGTCCGCTGCTGGCGGGCGCGCTCGAGGCCCCGGGCCGCGGGGTCTACTGGAACTCGGTCTCCGCGCACCCCAAGGTCCCGCGGGGGCACGTCGCCGAGGTGGGGGACGAGACCGCCCGGGCGCCGCTCGCCGAGGTTCTCGAGGGGCCGACAAGCGTCCCCGACGGCACCCGCAACCTCATGGGTGCCCTGCGGCGTGCCATGGCCAAGTGTGGATACTCCGACGTCAAGGGTTTCCAGAAGGTGGACCTGTCCGTCCGTCCCTGATCCCTCCGCCTCCAGCCCGCGCACCCGGAAGCCCGCCAGGGCCCGGGTGCGCGGCCATTACGGTGGGCGCCCCGGCCGGCTTCGCCACCAACAGCCGACCTCTGGACAAACCGCGGGCTACTGTCGAGTAAGTTAGCTGTACTCGGGTACTGTGACCCACAACATCGACCACCTCGGGAGTTGCATCATGACGTCACACACGCAGTCGACCCCGCCTCCCGCCCCCTCCGCGGCGACGGACACCGATGTCCTCGTGATCGGATCAGGCTTCGGCGGCAGCGTGACGGCCCTGAGGCTCACGGAGAAGGGCTACCGCGTCACGGTGGTCGAGGCCGGCCGCCGGTTCGAGGACGCCGACCTGCCCAAGACGTCGTGGCGTCTCCACAAGTACGTGTGGGCGCCCAAGCTCAAGCTGTTCGGTATCCAGCGCGTTCACATGATGCGCGACGTGATGATCCTCGCCGGCGCGGGCGTGGGGGGCGGCTCGCTCAACTACGCCAACACGCTCTACAAGCCGACCGGCCAGTTCTTCAAGGACCGCCAGTGGGGCCACATCACGGACTGGGAGGAGGAACTCACGCCGTTCTACGACCAGGGCCGCCGCATGCTCGGCGTGGTCACCAACCCGACGCACACCCACTCGGACGAGGTCATGAAGAAGGTCGCCCGCGACATGGGCGCGGAGGACACGTTCGTCTACACCCCGGTCGGCGTGTTCTTCGGCGAGAAGACCGGCGGCGAGGGCAAGCCCGGCGAGAAGGTGCCGGATCCGTACTTCGGTGGGGTCGGCCCGGACCGCAACGCGTGCATCGAGTGCGGTGAGTGCATGACGGGATGCCGCCACAACGCCAAGAACACCCTCATGAAGAACTACCTCGCCCTGGCAGAGCGCGCGGGTGCCCGGATCCTGGACCGCACGACGGTCAGCGACCTGCGCGAGCGCGCCGACGGGACGTGGGAGGTGACCCTCGAGCGGACCGGCGCATGGACCAGGCTCGGCAAGCGCACCACGACCACGTCCGCCCAGCAGGTCGTCGTGGCCGCCGGCACCTGGGGGACCCAGCACCTGCTCCACTACGCCAAGGACTCGGGCTCGCTGCCCCGGCTCTCGGACGCCCTCGGCAGGCTGACCCGCACCAACTCGGAGGCCATCCTCGGGGCGATGCGCCCGAACTACGAGCCGGAGCAGGACTTCTCCGAGGGCGTGGCCATCACGTCGTCGTTCCATCCCCGCTCGGACACCCACATCGAACCGGTCCGCTACGGCAAGGGTTCCAACGCCATCGCCATCCTGCAGACCCTCCTCACGGACGGCGACGGGCCGCTCCCGCGGTGGCGCGTCCTCCTCAACGAGGTCCGGCGCGAACCGAAGGTCTTCCTGCAGCTGTTCAACCTGCGCCGCTGGAGCCAGCGGTCGGTCATCGCGCTGGTCATGCAGAACCTGGACAACTCGCTGCAGACGTACGTCAAGCGCTTCGGACCGTTCCGCTACGTCACCAGCAAGCAGGGACACGGCGATCCCAACCCGACGTGGATCCCGGCCGGCAACGAGGCGACCCGCAAGATCGCCGAGGAGATCGGCGGGCTGGCCGGGGGCACGTGGGGGGAGATCGCCAACATCCCGCTCACCGCGCACTTCCTCGGCGGCTGCGTGATCTCGGACTCGCCGGAGACGGGCGTCGTGGACCCGTATCACCGTGTGTGGAATTACCCGACGATGCACATCGTGGACGGTTCGGCGATCTCGGCGAACCTCGGCGTCAACCCGGCGCTGAGCATCACCGCCCAGGCGGAGCGGGCGATGTCGCTGTGGCCCAACAAGGGCGAGGCGGACCCCCGGCCGGCGCAGGGGGAGGCCTACCGTCGCCTGTCCCCGGTGAAGCCGGTGCGCCCGGTGGTGCCCGAGGACGCGCCGGGTGCGCTGCGGTTGCCGATCGTCGAGGTCTCTAGCGGCGGGGTGCCTGCTCGCGGGTGAGCTCGAGCAGGCGGTCCATGGCCTCGCGGATCCCGGAGGCGACCAGATCGGGGTCGGGGACGAGGTGCTCGCAGGCGTTGATGCCCACGTCGAGCTGACCGTCGACGGACATGGCGGTGACGGACAGTCCGGAGCCGTGCATGAGCGGGCCTAGCGGGTACATGCGGGTGACCCGTCCGCCGAGGAAGTCGAGTTCCTCCTCGGGGCCGGGGATGTTGGAGACCACCAGGTTGTGCACGACGGGGTGCAGGTCCGCGAGGTGGAAGTCGCCGTAGATCCGCATGAGCACCTGCAGTGCGGTGGCGGGGGCGAGTTCGGCGACGTCCTGGATGAGGTCGGGTCGCATCCTGTTCCTGGTCTGCTTCTTGCCCCGGCCGGTGCGGGCGGAGATGGCGCGCAGTCGGTCGACGGGGTCGGCGATGTCGGTGCGCAGGGACGCGAACAGGACGGTGACGCGGTTGTGCCCGCGGGCGCCGTCGGCGTCGCGGGTGGAGACGGGCACCACTGCGATGAGCGGTGGGTCGGGCAGGTCGTCGTGGGCCCGGAGGTATCGGCGGAGTCCGCCGCCCACCACGGTGAGGTAGACGTCGTTGACGGTGACGCCGAAGGCGTCCTTGACCTCGGTGATCTCGTCGAGGTCGAGGGAGGTGCCCCACACGGCGCGGTGGGGGGTGATCGTGGCGTTGAACCGGGTGCGCGGTGCGGTGAACGGCGCGGCTCCGGGGACGACGACGAGGTCCTCGTTCCCGTCCTGCGAGCGGTCGTCGTCGGGGGCGGACTCGGCGGGGGCCGCCGGCGACGAGGGTGAGTGCAGTGCGAGGGGCAGGGTCAGGACCTCGGGGATGAGCCGTGCCAGGGTCAGCGGGCGTCGTACGGTGAAGTCCCACAGACCGCCGGCGAGGAGCCGGATGGGGTTGGCGCTGCCGGCCTCGACGCGCACCATGTCGAGGTCGCGGGGTGAGGCGGGTCGTCCGGCCCGGCTGAGCTTGAGCAGGATGTCGGCGCCGTGTGCCCCGTCGAGGACGGCGTGGTGGGCGCGGAAGAAGACGGCGACGGTGTCGGGTTCGGCGAGGTGCTCGAGGATCCACATCTCCCACAGGGGGCGGGTGCGGTGGAGCGGGCGGCTGCCGAGGGTGCCGCACATCTCGAACACGGCGCGTTCGTCGCCCGGTTCATCGACGTCGACGCGGCGGACGTGGGCGGAGACGTCGAGGTCGTACTCCTCGACCCAGGCGGGGTGGCCCAGGTTGAGCGGGGAGTCGTAGATCTTGCGCCGCAGCTCGGGGAGTTCCTTGATCCGGCGGCCGAGTTCGGTGCGGAGTCGGTCGAAGGAGTACTCGACCTCGAGGCCGGACACATCGATGAACAGGACCGCCCCCACGACGAGGGGCTGCTGGGCGGTCTCGAGGTACAGCAGGCTCGCGTCGAACCCGGTCATCCGTTCCATGGGTGCCCTCGCGCTCTGTGAGCCCGTCGCCGGGCCGGGGTCGTGGTGGGAGTTCATTGTGAACCCCGGTGCGGGGGATGTGGTGGAGTTCGGCGGACGGGCCGTGGGGCCTAGACTCGGGCGCGTGGCCGAGAACGCACAGACCGATTCCCAGAACACCGCCGAGGCGGTGGCGCCCCGTCCCGTCCTCGTCGTGGACTTCGGTGCCCAGTACGCGCAGCTCATCGCGCGGCGGGTGCGCGAGGCGCGCATCTACTCCGAGGTGATCCCGCACACCGCGTCCGTGGAGGAGATCCGCGAGAAGGACCCGGTCGCGCTGGTGCTGTCGGGTGGGCCGGCCAGTGTCTACTCGGAGGACGCGCCGTCGATCGACCCGGCGGTGTTCGAGTTGGGGCTGCCGGTGTTCGGCATCTGCTACGGCTTCCAGGCGATGGCCGGTGCGTTGGGCGGCGAGGTCGCGCACACCGGGAACCGCGAGTACGGGCGGACCGATGTCTCCGTCTCGGGTGGCGTGCTGCACGCGGGCCTGCCGGAGCACCATCCGGTGTGGATGAGCCACGGGGACGCTGTCACCGCCGCCCCGGACGGCTTCGAGGTCACCGCGTCCTCGCCGGGCGCCCCGGTGGCGGCGTTCGAGTGCCCGGAGCGCCGGATGGCGGGTGTGCAGTACCACCCGGAGGTGTTGCACTCGCCGCACGGGCAGCAGGTGCTGAGCCGCTTCCTCACCGACGTCGCGGGTCTCGAGCCCACGTGGACGGCGGCGAACATCGCCGATCAGCTGGTCGAGGCGATCCGCGAGCAGGTCGGTGACGGGCGCGCGATCTGCGGCCTGTCCGGTGGCGTCGACTCGGCGGTCGCCGCGGCGCTGGTGCAGCGGGCGATCGGTGATCGCCTCACGTGTGTGTTCGTCGACCACGGTCTGCTGCGTGCGGGCGAGCGCGAGCAGGTGGAGAACGATTTCGTCGCCGCCACGGGCGCCCGTCTCATCACGCTGGACGACTCCGACGTCTTCCTGGGGCACCTCGACGGGGTGACCGATCCGGAGACCAAGCGCAAGATCATCGGCCGCGAGTTCATCCGGTCCTTCGAGCGGGCGGTGACGCAGGCGCTCGAGCTCCAGGGCGAGGACGGCGGGTCGGTTGACTTTCTCGTCCAGGGCACGCTGTACCCGGACGTCGTGGAGTCCGGTGGCGGGTCGGGTACCGCCAACATCAAGAGCCACCACAACGTGGGCGGTCTTCCGGATGACGTGGAGTTCACGCTCGTCGAGCCGCTGCGGTTGTTGTTCAAGGACGAGGTGCGTGCGGTGGGCCGTGCGCTCGGCCTGCCCGAGGCGATCGTCAGCCGCCACCCGTTCCCGGGGCCCGGTCTGGCGATCCGCATCGTCGGCGCGGTGGACCGTGACCGGTTGGCCACGCTGCGGGCGGCGGACGCGATCGTGCGCGAGGAGATGACGGCCGCGGGACTGGACGCCTCGGTGTGGCAGTGCCCCGTGGTGCTGCTCGCCGACGTGCGTTCGGTGGGCGTGCAGGGCGACGGCCGCACCTACGGTCACCCGATCGTACTGCGTCCGGTGAGTTCCGAGGACGCGATGACGGCCGACTGGACGCGCGTGCCGTACGAGACGCTCGCGCTGATCTCCAACCGCATCACCAACGAGGTGCCGGACGTCAACCGGGTCGTGTTGGACGTGACCAGCAAGCCGCCGGGGACCATCGAGTGGGAGTGAGCACCACCCGCTGAGCCGAGCCGCGCAGCCGCTCCTCGCGATGGCGTCTCGCCCTCGCGCCTGCCCGCCTTTGTTTCGCATCCGCTCTCCGCGATGGCGTCTCGCCCACCCCGAAGTGCGCGCGAGACGCCAGGCCGAGGAGCGGCTGTCGGTGGGTCGCGAGCACTCATGCGGGCGCGAGACCACCGAGCCAGGAGGTGGCGTACGTGGCGGGCGCGGAATGGGCCTTCGACGCGGTCAGCGCCGCAGGACCATCATCAGTCCCATGAGCACGGCCAGGACGAGCCCGGCGGCCAGCAGCAGCGTCGGGGTGATCACCGGCGCGCCGAGGATCGCCCACACCGCGACGCCCAGCGAGGCCAGGCCCGCCACGGCGAGGACCGGCGAGCCACCCCGGCGACGCTGGGCCACCTCGACGGCACCGGCCGCGGGCGGGACTGGTTCGGGGGCGACTCCGAATCCGAGCGGCTCGGGGGTGGCGAACCCATCGCCGTAGGGGAGTGGGTCGTGCAGCGGCTGGTCGGGGCGGAAGCCGGTGTCGGAGGTGTGGCCTGGGCTGGTCATGTCGGTGCTCCTGTCGGGGTGCGGTCGGGTGGGCCGGTCGCTCATCGCGTCACCGTGATCGATCCGGCGCCGGTGGTCACGTCCAGCGTGAGAACGGGGCCGGACGCCTCGCCGGGCGTCGGGTCCGGGCAGTCGACGGACCCGAGGTCGGCGTGACAGCTCAGGTCCACGGCGAGGTCCTCGGGCAGCAGGACGCGTACCCCGCCGAGGTCGTTGCGGACGCTGAAATCGCGGTCGCGGTCGAGGTCCAGCTCACGCAGGTCGACCGTCACGGATCCCAGCTCGTGGACGACCGGGGTGTCGAGCTGTGTGGGCTCGGTGATGTCGACGCGCAGGTCACCGGTGCCCTCCCAGGCACCCTCCGGCAGGTGGGGCTGGACGAGCGAGGCCAGCAGGACGAACCCGACGAGCGGGCCGGCCACCACGAGCAGCCCGTGGCCGCGTCGGGTGAACGCCCCCACCACCAGACCGCCCGCCACCACGGCGAGGGCGATCGCCGCGATCCGCGTGGAGTCGAGCCAGGTGATCCCGCCCAGGGTGGACAGGCCGATCGCGACGGCCGTGGCGATGAGCGCGAGCCCGAGGGTGACCTTGGTCAGGCGCGAGCGCGGCGCGGCCGGCTCGGGATCGGGGCGGGGTGCGTCCGCGGGGTCGGGCAGGTCCCACGCGAAGGGCGCCGCGCCGAGCGGGTCCCACGCGGGCGGGGCGGGCGGGCCGTAGACGGGCTGGCCGTGGGAGGCCGGGCCGTAGGGTGCACCCGCGCCGACGCCGGGGTCCGGAGCCGTCCCCGGCGCGCGCCAGGGGCTGGGGCGGGTCGCCGCGCCGCCGAAGTCGTGCGTGGGTGCGGGCCGCACGGAGGAGACCTCCGCCCACCCCGCGGGCGGGGTCGGGGTGCGGCGGTGCAAGCCGTACCACCCGGCGAGCATCGCGGCCGCCATGAGGAACCCGGCGCCCACGAGGAAGGTGCCTCCGGAACCACCGAAGGTGGGGGCGCTGATGAGGGCGACGACGACGAGGAGCACCGATGTCGTCCTGGATCCCGACGCCCGGCCCTTCCCGAGGAGCGCCTCCCCCTTGGACACCTCGTCGCCGGCGGCCCGCAGGACGAGCCAGAGCAAGGCGTAGAGGAACACCCCGGCGCCGCCCCAGAGCGCGGCGATCACGAAGGCGATGCGGATCAGGACGGGATCGACGCCGTAGCGTCGGCCGAAGCCTCCGCAGACACCGGCGATCCGTGAGTCGTCCGGGGTCCGGACGGGCCGTGTCCGCCATAGGGAGCGGAGCTCTGACGGGACGTCGTGGGTGCTGGTGTTGGACATGCCCCCATCGTGCTCGGCCGGCGGGTCCGGCACATCGGGGACCGACCCTGAGATCCGCACCCCCGGAATCTCGGGGTCGGACCCCGATGCGACCCCGGGGCGGATCTGTGACGATGGCGGATATGAGTGAGAACGCGACCGTCCGTGCGACAGGCCCGGGCCTTGTTCCGGCCCCCGGCACGGCGTCGCGTCCGCCCGTCGCGCAGCCGGTCGGCTTCCGCTGGTACCCGCGGCTGTCCCGCGTGCCGGACGGGGCCGTGGTCTCCGGGGTGTGCACGGGGCTGGCCGGGCACCTGGGCGTGCGGGTCACGTATGTCCGGGTGGTGATGGTCCTGCTGGCCACGCTGTCCGGCGCCGGGGTGGCGCTCTACGCGGCCTTGTGGGCGTTCACCTCGTCGAATCCCGCGTTCTCGGGGTCGGCGGCTACGGAGCACCGCGAGCGCAGACGCGGCGTGGCGCTGGCCGTCCTGGGGGTCGTGGGTTCGGTGTTGTCGTTCATGGTGACCACCGCGACGGGACTGCACGTCATCGTGCCCGTCGTGATCGTGGCCCTGGGTGCCGGGCTGGTCTGGCAGCAGTACGACGGCGGCGGAAGAGGGTCTCCCCGCTCCGTCTTCGACTGGGCCAGGGTCACGGCAGGGGCCACCCTCGTCGTCGTCGGCCTCGCTGTTGTCGTGCTCGGCCAGGTCGAGCTCGCCGCCCTCCGGTCGTCCCTCCTGGCGGTCGTGGCGACCCTCGTCGGCGTGGGGCTCCTCAGCGTTCCCGTGGGCCTGCGCCTGTGGCGGTCGCTGGAGGAGGAACGCGCGGCGCGGATCCGCGAGGCCGAGCGCAGTGACATCGCCTCCCACCTGCACGACTCCGTCCTGCAGACCCTGGCCCTCATCCAGAAGCGCTCCGACGACCCCGCGCAGGTGGCGCGCCTCGCCCGCCGACAGGAACGCGAACTGCGGCAGTGGCTGTTCGGCGCCGGCTCCCGGATGTCCTCCGGCGCCGCGACCGTGGCCGGGGCGGTCGAGGTGATGATCGGCGACGTCGAGGACGTCTACGGCCTGCGTGTCGACCAGGTCGTCGTGGGCGGTGACGGCCCGGTCGGCGACGCCGAGGACGCCGTGCTGGGCGCTGTCCGCGAGGCCCTGGTCAACGTCGCCAAGCACGCAGGGGTCGACACCGCCGACGTGTTCGTGGAGAACGACGGACGCACCCTCAGTGCGTTCGTCCGCGACCGCGGCCGGGGCTTCGACCCCGACGCCGTCGACGGCGACCGCCACGGTCTCGCGCAGTCCATTCGCCACCGCGTGGAGAGTCGCGGGGGCACCGTGCGCGTGCGCAGTACGCTCGGACGCGGGACCGAGATCGGGATCGAGATGCCGCTGGAGGGCGAATGACGGACGGGTCGGGGACCGCGACCGGGGTGAGCCGGGTCTTCCTCGTGGACGACCACGCGGTGTTCCGCAGCGGCGTCCGCGCCGAGCTCGCCGGCCAGTCGTCGATCGAGGTGGTCGGCGAGGCCGGGTCCGTGGCCGAGGCCATCGCGGGCATCGCGCGCGTGCGCCCCGACGTGGTGCTGCTCGACGTGCACATGCCCGACGGCGGCGGCGTGGCCGTCCTGCGGTCGGTGTTAGGATCGGATCCGGGCGGGGTCGCCGATCCCGCCCGCGCACCGGAGCCGACCTTCCTCGCGCTGAGTGTCTCCGATGCCGCCGAGGACGTGATCGCCGTGATCCGCGCCGGCGCCCGCGGCTACGTCACCAAGACCATCACCGGTGACGACCTCGCCGAGGCCGTCCGCCGAGTGGCAGACGGGGACGCCGTGTTCTCCCCGCGCCTGGCCGGATTCGTGTTGGACGCGTTCGCCCGCGCCGCACCCGGACCCGAGGAGCGTGGCGAACCCGTCCACGATCCCGAGGTCGACTCGCTCACCCCGCGCGAGAAGGAGGTCCTGCGGCTGCTCGCCCGCGGCTACACCTACCGGGAGATCGCCGAGGAGCTGTTCATCTCGGTCAAGACCGTGGAGACCCACGCCTCGAACGTGCTGCGCAAGACCCAGCAGTCCAACCGCCACGCGCTGACCCGCTGGGCGCAGTCGCGGCACCTGGACTGAGCCCCCGCCGCCACCGCCGGGCGGGCGATACCGTGACGGTATGAGCGAACCGCGTGATCTGCCCGTCTGCTTCATCGGTGATTCGTTCGTGGCCGGGTACGGCGACGAGACGGGCCGCGGCTGGACCGCGCATCTGGTGGAGGCAGGTGCCCGCGAGGGGCTGAACCTGCATGCCACCGTCGCGGGGATCGGCGGGGACACGTCCGAGATGATCCTGGCCCGCTGGGACGAGGTGGACCGTCGGCGGGCGGCGTTCCCGACCACCGCGGTGATCGCGGAGTTCGGCGTCAACGACGTCATGGAGGTCGAGGGGGAGGTGCGCGTCGACGAGGCGGGCACGGTCACGGCGCTGCGCGGGATGATTGACCGGGCTCCCCGCGGACGGTTCCTCGTGGTGGGTCCGCCGCCGGTCGTGTGGGACGAGGTCAACGAGCGGATCGCCGCCCGCGCCGAGGCGATGGCCGCGGTGTGCGACGAGGCCCGCGTGCCGTTCGTGCCGATGTTCGACGTGTTGTTGACGGGTGGAGCGTGGATGCGCGAGGTCGCCGCCGGAGACGGGGCGCATCCCGGCCCCGGCGGGTACGAGCAGTTCGCGGACGTCGTCGCCGGCCCTGTGCTCGCGTGGCTGGGCGCGCTTCCCGACGCCGAACCCGGCTACTAGCCGTCGAGCCGGGCTGCCAGACGTGGCACCGGGTCGCTAGCGGCCACGCGGGGCGAGTCCATGGGTAGCAGCGCGATCCGCCCGTCGGCGTCGAAGTGCAGGGCCCAGCCGTAGGTCTTGGCCAGAGGAGAGGTACGCAGGCAGGGCTGGCCCTTACCGAAGAACCGCTCGCGTTCGGCGGCCCGGTCGCTCTCCGGGATCCCCTTGCGCGCGCAGTGCACGTCGAACAGCAGGTCGTCGCTCGTCCACGTGTAGTCCGTGTCCGCGAGCCGCTCGTACTGCAGTTCGGCGACCGTGCCCTTCCCGGAGGGCGGGGCGGTCGCGGACTCCGCCCGGGTGTCGGGCGCGGGCAGGATGAGCGTGTCGGTGTAGTTGGTGGTGTGCATGGCGAGCCTCCGGCCCTCGTCGCCCGGCATCCGGCGCCGTGCGGTGCTGTGCGGTCGTGCCGGACGGGGTGTCCGGTAACGTGAGTCCCGCCGTACGCCCGGTACGGCGGGAGGAGATTGTTGCATGTCCAACCCGCAGAACTCTGACCACAACGACGACAAGTCCGACGAGAAGGACGAGAGGGATAACCGTCCGGATTCGAAGGACGACCTCGCCGACGAGTGGGGCGACGAGTCCTTCCCGGCCAGCGATCCCCCCGGGGCTCCCTGAGCTCATCTCAGGATTTCGAACTGTTCGGACACCGCCCGCAGCGCGCTCGCGCTGCGGGCGAGCTGTTCGCGCTCGGTGGTGTCGAGCTCCAGCTCCACCACCCGGTGCACGCCGGTCCGTCCGATCACGGCGGGCACCCCGATGAAGATCCCGTCCTCGCCGTACTCGCCCCGCAGCAGGGTGGACACGGGTAGGGAGACCTGTTCGTTGCGCAGCACGGCGCGGGTGATGCGGGCCAGGCCCATGCCGATGCCGTAGCTGGTGGAGCCCTTCGAGTCGATGATCCGGTAGGCGGCGTCCCGGGTCTCGGTGAAGATCTGTGCGAGCCGCTCCCGCTTGGCGGGGTCGCCTTCCAGGTCGCGGCGCAGCGGCACCCCGGAGACGTTGGCGGAGGAGAGCACCGGCAGTTCGGTGTCGCCGTGTTCGCCGATGATCGAGGCGTGCACGCTCATCGGGGCGACGCCGTAGTACTCGCCCAGCATGAACCGGAACCGGGCGGAGTCGAGGATCGTCCCGGACCCGATCACCTGCGCTGACGGCAGCCCGGAGAAGCGCCAGGTGGCCTGGGCGAGGATATCGACAGGGTTGGTGGCCACCAGCAGGATGCCGTCGAAGCCGGTCGCCATGACGTCGCCGACGATCCGCTCGAACAGCCCCATGTTCTTGCCGACCAGGTCGAGCCGGGTCTCCCCGGGCTTCTGGGCGGCGCCGGCGCAGATCACCACCATGGTGGCGTCAGTGCAGTCGGCGTAGGTGCCCTCGGTGACGAGGGTGGGGGAGGGCGCCCACACGACGCCGTGGTTGAGGTCCATGACCTCGCCCACGAGTTTGTCGCGGTCGATGTCGATGATGGCCAGATGGTCGGCCAGGCCCTGGTTGACCAGCGCGTAGGCGTAGGCGACGCCGACGTCGCCGGCGCCGATGAGCACGATGCGGTTCCCGATGGAGGCCTTCATGGTCACCGATGGTAGGCCTTCGGTACGACAGGGCGGGTGGAGTCGCGGTGGACAACCGGGGTGACGACGACGAGGAGAACCCGTCTCGAACAGGTGTTCTTGCGCGGTGTCGTACCCGTGGTGTTCACTGTTCACGTGATCGAAAAATAGTTCGATTACGTGCTCGACGGCGTGTCGCGCATGGCGGGAGGTTCTGATGATGGTAGTGGACGCTGCTGCTGTTGCCGATATGGCCGACCTCGACACGGCGGACCGGGTCGCGGAACTGCGACGCCGCCTGGCCGCGATGCCGGGCGGGGGCCCGCCCGCGTCCGCGCGGTCCACCGCGCCCGCGGCTCCGCGCCCGCCGGCTCCCGCCGCGCCGCCGCGCTCGTCGGTCCCGCCCGCGGCCCCCGTCCATCCGGAGGGCCCCGGGGACGTCGCCCCCGTCCTCGCCGGTCCCGACCCTGTGGCGTCCGCCGCCACCGGCGTCGCCGCCTCCGCTCCCGTCACCCGCCCGCCCGCGGCGCCCGCCGTGGCCGTGCCCGGGGTGGCCGTGCCGGAGTCCGTGGCGCATCTGGTGCCGGGCGGGGTGCTGCCCGCGGGGCGCGTCACGGCGGTCTCCGGCAGCGCCACCCTACGGGTCGGCCTGTTGGCCGCGGCCACGGCGTCCGGCGCCCGGTGCGCGGTCGTGGGATGGCCCGAGCTCGGGGTGGCGGCCGTGGCGGAACAGGGCGGTCGGTTGGACTGTCTGGCGCTCGTGCCCGATCCCGGCCCGGATCCGGCGGCGGTCGTGTCGGTCCTGCTCGACGGGCTGGACCTGGTGCTGCTCGGTCCGGCGGTCGCGGCCGTCGCCCCGTCGCGGGCACGGGTGCTCGGCGGTCGGGTGCGGGCCGCGGGCGCGGTGCTCCTGGTGGGCCCGGGTTGGCCCGGCGCGGAGCTGACGCTGGCGGGGCGGCACTGCCGTTACGGCGGTCTGGGTGCGGGCAGGGGCCGGCTGGCCTCGGTCTCCACCGTGGTGCGCTGCTCCGGACGGGCCGCACCCGCCCGGACCGCGGAATGGGTGGCGGCGGGATGAGCGCCCGGGTCATGGCGGTGTGGTGCCCGGACTGGCCGGCGGTCGCGGCGGCCCGGGCCGAGGGGCACGGTCTCCACCTGCCGTTGGCGGTGATCGGGCCCCGCGGGGTGCTGGCGTGCAACGCCGTCGCCCGTGCGGTGGGGGTGCGTCGCGGGCTGCGTCGGCGCGAGGCCCAGTTCCGTTGCCCGGAGCTCGTGGTGGTCGCCGCGGACCCGGCGCGGGACGCCACGTGGTTCGAGCCCGTGGTGCAGGCGCTCGACGCCGTCGTCCCGGGGATCGAGGTGCTGAGACCCGGCCTGTTCGTGTTCTCCGCGGCCGGCGCGCTGCGTTTCCACGGCGGGGTCGAGCAGGTCGTCACCCGTGTGGTCGACGCGGTGGCCGCGGCGGGGGTGGAGTGCCAGGTGGGACTCGCCGACGAACTGCCCACGGCCGTGCTCGGCGCCCGTGGCTCGGCGCTGTTGGAGCCGGGCGGGGACGCGGACTATCTGGCGGGTCTGCCCGTGGAGGCGCTCGTGGTGGAACCCGCGCTGGGGGGTCCTGAGGTGCTGTCGGAGCTGGTCGGACTCCTTCACCGCCTCGGAGTGCGGACGCTGGGCGACTTCGCCGCCCTCCCGCCGCGGGACGTGGCCACCCGTTTCGGCGAGGCCGGGTCGGTGGCGCACCGGATCGCCCGCGCGGTCCCGTGGCGCCCGCCGTCGGTGACCGCGGTGCCCACGGGCTCGGCGGTCGAGCACCGGTGCGATCCGCCCCTGGAGCGGGTCGACGAGGCGGCGTTCCTCGGCCGGCGGCTGGCGGGGGAACTGCACGCCGTGCTCGCCGCGGCCGGGGTCTCGTGTCTGCGGCTGTCCATCACGGCCCGGGTCGAGGGTGGTACGGAGGTCAACCGGGTGTGGCGGTGCTCGTCGCCGCTCACCCCGGAGGGCACCGCTGACCGGCTGCGTTGGCAACTCGAGGGCTGGCTCACCGGCACCGCGATCGCCGGCGGGGCCGGGGGCGCGGTCACCGCCCTCGCCCTGGAACCGGTGGAGGTCGTCCCCGCAGGCCGCGTCCAGGAGGGGCTGTGGGGCGAGGCCGGGCTCGCGGAGGCCCGCGTCCACCGCGCGCTCGTGCGCGTCCAGGGACTGCTCGGACCCGAGGCCGTCCGGGTGCCGGTGGAGGTGGGTGGCCGCGGCCCGGCCGACCGGGTGCGCTGCCTGCCATACGGGGACGCCCCGGCCGAGCCCGCCGCCCGCGGTCCGTGGCCGGGTGCGCTGCCCGCGCCCTCGCCGTCGGTGGTGTGGCCCGGACCCGGCTACCGGCTCGAGATCCGCGAGAACGGTGACCCGGGGGCCGCCGTCGTGGCGCGGGTCCCGCTCGCCGGGGGAGTCGTGCTGCGCAGCGTGGAGGGGGCAGCCGTCGGGGTCACCTCACGCGGTCTGCTCAGTGCGCGACCCGCCGCCATCGAGGTAGGCGGTCGCAGCTGTGCGCTGCTCGGGTGGTCGCGGCCGTGGCCGATCGACGAGGCCTGGTGGGAGCCCACGTCCGACGGGGAACCCCGCCGGCCCCGGGCCCGCATGCAGGTCGTCCCCGAGCGTGCGGCCGCGTTGCTGCTCTGCGGCGTACTCGGGGACGGGTCGGAGAACTGGACGGTCGAGGGAGTCTACGAATGATGATCCGGCCGCTCACGCCCCGGTCAGCCGTGCCCGACTCGGGGGCGCGATCAGCGCTCGATGTCCACCACCAGACGGGTCGGGTTCTGCAGGAGGAAGGCGGAGAAGGCACGATCGGTGCCCTCGAGGCCGATCACCGCCTGCGCCTGTCCCTCGAACTGTCCCGCGAACGCCACGCCGGCCACCCCGGTGGCGTCGTCACCCGTCACGGTGCCCACCGGGACCTCCTCCAGGCCGGTCTCGGTCGGCAGGACCTGGCCTCCGATCATCACCTGGAGGAACGAGTCGCCCTGTACCTCCACGGGGAAGCCGCTGCCCTGCTGGGCGGGGGCGTCCACATAGTCCACGGAGTAGTTCGGGACGCCGCGCCCGTCGAGTTCGAAGACCACGCGGTCCTTGCCCTGGTAGTCGCCCATCCGGATCTCGGACACGACCAGCTCGGCGCGCCCTGCGGCGGCATCCGGGGTCTCGCTCTTGGGAGCGGAGTCCGCCGGACCGGCCGTGGGGTCGGCGGCCTCGGTCTCCTCCGGGGACAGGTTCTGCGCCAGGGCGGCCGGCGAGGAGCCGGCGGTGGTCGTCTGGCTCGTGGCGGGGGCGTCGGTCGAGGTGTCGGTCCCGCACCCCACCACTGCCAGGGACGCGGCGGCGGTCAGTGCGGCGGCCGCGACGAAGCGGCGGTGTCGGGTACGCATGGCCCCACCCTAAATCCCTCTAATCACTTTTGTCCCACAAGGTGGCTACAGTTACACCACTTCGCATGGTGGGGCACCATGGGGGCGTGTCAGTCATCGATCCCGCCCCAGTCCCCGCCTGGTGTTCGCTCCAGTCGGCCGACGAACCGCCGGCCGGCACCGCTGCCCACGAGGAGTCGTGGGTGTTGTTGGAGGTCCCCGCGCGATGGGGGCGCGACATCTTCGACGGGGAGGCGCTGGGCGACGAGCTCTCCGAGCGCCTCAAGAAGCACGTCTCCGACTGCGGGTCCCGCATGTTGTTCATCAGGCGACCCGGCCGCGAGGGTCAACGCATCGACCGGCACCGCTTCTACCTCTGTGACACGCGGCCCGGTCGACGGAGTATCAGGGTCGGCCGCGTCGACCGACCCGCGGACATACTCGACCTCGATCTCTCACCCGGTGGACACGTGGAAGGCGCCCGTGAGGTCGAGGGGCCCGTGGTCCTCGTCTGTACTCACGCCAAGCGCGATCAGTGCTGCGCCGTCCGGGGCCGCCCGGTTGTGGCCGGACTCGAGTCCCGTCTCGGGGACCGTCTGTCCTCGCTCGATCAGGACTCCGCGGTGTGGGAGTGCTCCCACACCGGCGGACACCGCTTCGCCCCGGTCCTGCTGCTGCCCGGGACCGGGTACACCTACGGGCCCGCGGAGACCGACCTCGCGGTCCGCATCGTCGAGGCCGAACTGGACGGCCGGGTCGTCACCGAGCACCTGCGGGGGCGCAGCACGTGGCCGCCGGCCGGGCAGGTCGCGGAGGTCGCCGTCCGCGACTCCGGCGTGGAGGCGGGGATCGACGACCTCGTCGTCGACATCGACCCGGACGACCCGCACGTGGCCGTCGTACAGCACACAGACGGCCGCGCCTGGCGCGTCGAGACCGGTACGCGCCCGCTCCCGCCCCGCGCGCAGAGCTGCCGCAAACCACCGGGCAAGGCCTCCGCATGGGTCGTGGAGTCCCTCACCCGGCTCTGACCGCACCCACCGGCACCGGGCGGGTGAGCCCCGGTGAACTGGTACCACGGGCCCAGGAGCTGGGGAGAGCTCGAACGGGTGCTGTCCGGGCGGCCGAACCCGCGCAGGCCGGAGAACCCCCATCCCGGCGACGGCAGCGACGCCCCCGCATGGTCGCGCACGCGGGGTGACTACACGCCCCCACAGCGGCCGCGCGTCCAGGGACGCGTGCCGTACGCGGAGTTGCACGCCCACACGGCGT
Source organism: Dietzia papillomatosis NBRC 105045 (assembly GCF_001570845.1). NCBI lineage: Bacteria > Bacillati > Actinomycetota > Actinomycetes > Mycobacteriales > Dietziaceae > Dietzia > Dietzia papillomatosis. The sequence continues at coordinate 49,282 of NZ_BCSL01000006.1, forward strand.
TCAGCTTCCTCGACGGTGCGTCCTCGCCCGAGGCGATGGCGGAGGCGGCGGCCGAGCTGGGGCTCACGGCCCTCGCGATCACCGACCACGACGGCCTGTACGGGGTCGTACGTTTCGCCGAGGCCGCCTCCGAGCTGGGCCTGGCCACGGTGTTCGGGGCGGAGCTGTCCCTGCCGGGTGGCGAGCACCTGCTCGTTCTCGCCAGGGGGCAGGAGGGATACCGCCGGCTGTCCCGCGCGATCGCCCGCGCCCACCTGCGGGGCGGGGCCAAGGGCGAGCCGCGGTACGAGATCGCGGAGCTCGCGGAGGCGGCCGGGGGCCACTGGTACGTGCTCACCGGATGCCGACGCGGCCGCGTCCGTCGTGCGCTGGAACGCGGCGGCACCGGAGCCCCCGATTTCGACACCGAGGCGGCCCGCACGGCCCTGGAACAGCTGGTCGAGCTGTTCGGGCGGGACCGGGTGGTCGTGGAACTCACCTGCCATGGAGTGCCCGAGGACACCGAGCGGTGCGACGCGCTGGCCGGACTCGCGGCCCGGGCGGGACTCCCCGTCGTGGCCACGACCGCCGCCCACTGCGCGGGGCCCGAGGGCGCGCGGCTGGCCTCGGTCATGGCGGCCCTCGGCGCGCGTGACGCGCTCGAGACCCACGCCGCGCACCTGCCCGCGGCGGGCGGTGCCCACCTGCGCTCGGGAGAGGAGATGGCCGACCTGTTCGACCGGTGGCCCGACGCCGTCGCCGGGGCCGACAGGCTGGGTCGGGAGTGCGCGTTCGACCTGCGACTCATCGCTCCGCAGCTGCCGCCGTTCGATGTCCCCGAGGGACACACCGAGGACACCATGCTCGCCGAGCTCGCCTACGCCGGTGCCGCCCGCCGCTACGGCACCCGCGAGGAGATGCCGGAGGCGTACGCGCAGATCGACCGCGAGCTGAAGGTGATCGCCGAGCTGGGTTTCCCCGGGTACTTCCTCGTGGTCCACGACATCGTCGAGTTCTGCCGCCGCGAGGGCATCCTCTGCCAGGGCCGGGGCTCGGCCGCCAACTCGGCGGTCTGCTACTCCCTGGGCATCACCAACGTCGACCCGGTGCGCGCCCAACTCCTCTTCGAGCGGTTCCTGGCGCCCGAGCGCGACGGCCCGCCCGACATCGACGTGGACATCGAGTCCGGTCGTCGGGAGGAGGCCATCCAGTACGTCTACTCCCGGTACGGCCGGGACTACGCCGCCCAGGTGGCCAACGTCATCACCTACCGAGGACGCTCGGCGGTGCGGGACGTGGCCCGGGCGCTCGGGTACTCCCCGGGACAGCAGGACGCCTGGTCCAAGAGCGTCGACCGGTGGTCGGGGCTGAAGAACCACGAGCGGGAGGCCACCGAGCACACCGTCCCGCCCGACGTGCTCGCGCTGGCACGACAGCTCGTCGGCCTGCCCCGACACCTGGGCATCCACTCCGGCGGCATGGTGATCTGTGACCGCCCGGTGGCCGACGTGGTGCCCGTCGAATGGGCGCGGATGCCGGGCCGGACGGTGCTGCAGTGGGACAAGGACGACTGCGCGGCGGTCGGACTGGTCAAGTTCGACATGCTGGGTCTGGGCATGCTCACCGCACTCCACCACGCCATCGACCTGGCGGCCGAACACAAGGACCTCGACGTGGACCTGGCCAAGCTCGATCTCGCGGACCCACAGGTCTACGAGATGCTGTGCCGCGGCGACTCCGTGGGCGTGTTCCAGGTGGAGTCCCGGGCCCAGATGGCCACCCTGCCCCGGCTGCGACCGCGGACGTTCTACGACCTCGTGGTGGAGGTCGCCCTCATCCGCCCGGGCCCCATCCAGGGCGGTTCCGTCCACCCCTACATCCGCCGACGCAACGGGCGGGAGAAGGTGGAGTTCGATCATCCCGCCCTGGAAGAGGTACTGGGACGGACGTTGGGGATCCCGCTGTTCCAGGAGCAGCTCATGCAGATCGCCACGGTGATCGCCGGCTTCACCGGCGCGGAGGCCGACCAGCTGCGCCGGGCGATGGGGGCCAAGCGGTCACCGGAACGGATGGCGCGGCTGAAGGAGCGGTTCTTCGCGGGCATGCGCGAACTGCACGGCATCGGCACCAGCCCGCCGGGGACCCCGTACACCGGCCCGGAGGTGGGGGAGCGGATCTGGGAGAAGATGTGCGCCTTCGCCAACTATGGCTTCCCCGAGAGCCACTCCCAGTCCTTCGCCGCGATCGTCTACTACTCCGCGTGGTTCAAATGCCACCACCCGGCGATCTTCTGCGCCGCCCTGCTGCGCAGCCAGCCCATGGGCTTCTACTCACCCCAGTCGCTGGTGGCCGACGCCCGCAGACACGGCGTCACCGTGCACCGGCCGTGCGTCAACCGCTCGCTCGGCGGCGCCACATGCGAGAACGACGGCACCGAGGTTCGCCTCGGCCTGGAGTCCGTGCGGGCGATCGGGGAGGACCTGGCCACCGCGATCGCCGACGAGCGCGACAGTCACGGCCCCTACACCTCCGCGGCCGACCTCGCCGGGCGCACCGGACTGTCCGTCCGGCAGATGGAGGCACTGGCCACCGCCGGTGCGCTCGACTCGCTCGGCACGGGAGGACGCCGGGCGGCCCTGTGGTCGGCGGCCACCGCGGCCCGTGAGAAGCCCGGCATGCTGCCCGGGCTCAGCCAGGTCGACGCTCCCGCCCTCCCCGGGATGAGCCTCCTCGAACTGACCTCCGCGGACCTCGCCGCCACCGGCATCAGCCCGGAGGAGTACCCGACCGTCCACGCCCGGCCGTGGCTCGACTCCCAGGGGGTGTGCACCACCGCCGGACTCGCGCACGTCCCCGACGGCAGCCGCATCCGGGTCGCCGGGGCGGTCACCCACCGACAGCGGCCCGCCACCGCGGAGGGCGTGACCTTCCTCAGCCTCGAGGATGAGACCGGCATGACCAACATCGTCTGCTCGGTCGGGCTGTGGGCGCGCTACCGGCCGATCGTCTCATCGGCCCCGGCGCTCATCGTTCGCGGCACCGTGGAGAACCGCTCGGGCGCGGTCAGCGTGGTGGCGGACAAGATCGAACGACTCCACCTGGGCATGGCCATCGGACGCAGCAGGGACTTCCGGTGACCACCCGGGGCGGCGACAGAGGGGCCCGCCGAGGGGCGGTGTCAGGCGGCCCGCACCGAGGCGATCGCGCGGACGCTGGCGACCGCACACACCACCCAGATGACGATGAGCACCGCCACCGTCAGCAGGCTCGCCGCATGCCATCCGAGGTAATGAGCGCCCAGGCCGCAGGTCGACAACGGATAGGTCATCGCCCACCACCCCGGGGTGAACGGCATCCGGGCCAGGAATCCCCGCACCGTCGTCAGAACCGCGAACGCGCCAAGTCCCGCACCGGCGACCAGCACGGTGGCCCCGTACACCCGGGCCACACCCGCCAGTGCCGGACCCGAGAGCACCTGGGCCGCCGCCGTGGACTGTCCCACGATCCCCAGCGGAATCCACGTCGAGGTCGACAGCACCACCGGCACCGGCGTGCGGAACCACGCATGGTGGTACGCCATCACGATCACCGCGCTCCCCAGCGCCAGGGCCAGCACGAAGCAGAACACGCACGCCGCCGACAACAGGACCCTGGCGACATCCGACTCGAACTGCCGGGCGATCACGCCACCCGCCGTCGCCGAGACCATCGGCGGCACCATCGGCAACGCCCACGTGGGGAGCGGATGGTCGGGTCGCGTAGCGAACAGCCACACCGCGAACCCCACCGCCGTGGCCAGGCCGAGCACCGTGCCCGCGGCCCACAACGCCACATCCACGCCGAAGGCGATCCACGCCAGCGTCGGCGCATGGGCGTCCACCACGACGAACGAGGCGGACCCCACCGCGAGCAGTCCCATCGAGACCATGCCCCACAGCGGGAGCATCGCCGCGTCCCGCACAGACGACGTCCACATGTCCGGATCGCGCGCCACCGACCTGGCGAACCCCGCGCCCAGCCCGACCAAGAGGACCCATCCCGCGACAAGCATGATCACCGCTGCCGGGGAGAAACCGGGCACCCGCACCGAGTGCGTCTGCAGAAGCGTGGCCAGGCCACCGGTTCCCATCACCGCGCCGAACCACGCCGGCCCCGGGCCGGGAACAGCGGACGCCGCAGGTCCTCGTCCTGCTCCGGAGGTCTCGGTCACCAGGACACTATGCCCCCGGCCGCCCACGCGCGAAGAACCGGGGGGTGGAGGGCGCGGACCATGCGCGGATACCGCGGCGGCAGGTGGGGCGACGCCGTACCTTCGGGGCATGAGCGTCCCCTCCGCCGACCGTCATCCCGCCGCGGCACTCGACGACCTCCGTACCCGTCTCGACCACTCACACCTCATCACCGACCCCGACGTCCTGCAGAGCTACCGGCAGGACTGGGCCAAGGCCCCCGACCCCGGTACGCCCCTCGCCGTGGTGCGCGCACGCACCACCGAGGACGTCCAGGAGGTCATGCGCTGGGCGAGCACCCACTCCGTCCCGGTCGTCCCGCGCGGCGCGGGATCCGGGCTGTCCGGCGGCGCCACCGCAGTGGACGGCGGGATAGTCCTGTCCACGGAACTCATGCGCGACCTCCACGTCGACCCTGTCACCCGTACGGCCACCGTCCAGCCGGGGTTGTACAACGCCGAGGTCAAGCAGGCCGTCGCCGAACACGGCCTCTGGTACCCGCCGGACCCGTCCTCCTACGAGATCTGCTCGATCGGCGGCAACATAGCGACCAACGCCGGCGGACTGTGCTGCGTGAAGTACGGCGTCACCACCGACTACGTCCTCGGGATGACGGTCGTCCTGGCAGACGGCACCGCCGTCCGACTCGGCGGACCGCGGCTCAAGGACACCGCCGGGCTGAGCCTGACGAAGCTGTTCGTCGGCAGCGAGGGGACGTTGGGTGTCGTCACCGAGATCATCCTGCGGCTGATCCCCGCCCAGCCACCGCGGTCGACGGTGGTGGGGATCTTCCCCGACGTCGTCGCCTGCAGCGAGGCGGTCCTGGCCATCACCCGCCGAATCCGCCCCGCGATGCTCGAGTTCATGGACACCGTCAGCATCCGCGCCGTCGAGGCGGACCTGCGGATGGGCCTCGACACCGACGCCGGCGCGATGCTTCTCGCGCAGTCCGACCTGACCGGGCCCGACCGCGCGGACGAGACCGAGTTCATGGCCGAGGCCTTCCGCACCCACGGCGCCACCGAGGTCTTCGCCACCGACGACCCCGACGAGGGCGAACAGTTCACCATGGCGCGCCGGGCCGCGTTCACGAGCCTGGGCAAGGTCGGGACCCTGCTCCTCGAGGACGTCGGCGTGCCGCTGCCCTCGCTGCCCCGGCTCGTCGCGGGAATCGAGGAGATCTCCGCGCGCCGAGACGTCCCGATCGCCCTCGTCGCCCACGCCGGTGACGGGAACACCCACCCCATCATCGTCCTCACCGACGACGACCCGGACCGCGCCGACCGGGCCCGCCTCGCGTTCGGCGAGGTGATGGACCTCGCGATCGGGATGGGCGGGACGATCACGGGGGAGCACGGCGTCGGACGCCTCAAGGCTCCCTGGCTGCCCGCGCAGCTGGGCGATGACGTCATGGCCCTGACCCGGCGCATCAAGAACGCGCTCGACCCGCAGGGGATCCTCAACCCCGGCACGATGCTGTAGCGGCCGTCACCGGGCCGGAATCAGGCCGGATCCCGGGGATTTCCCCGATGCGCGGTCGCGCCCGGCCGACGAGCACCCACCTCATGGTCACCGACCGATTCTGCGAGTGACCGCGGGGGAGCGGGGCGGACGCGGCCCTCGTCGTCGTCGCCCCGCTCGCCGAACGGGGTGCCCGACGTCAGTCGTCGACGCGGACCCGCACCGCCGCGGCCACCGGCGTGCCCACCTGCACGACCCGGCCCGCCAACGACACCGAGATGATCCCCAACTCGACCTGCCGGGAGACCACCTCCACGGGCGAATCGGGGCGCAGGCCGATCTCGGCGAGGTGGCGCAGGACGGCGTTGTCACGGTCGGAGACCCGCGTCACCACACCCGTAGAACCCTCGTCGACATGATCCAACGGGGTGTCGCCGAGCGGGTCGAGGTGGCCGTCGCGGGTGGGGATGGGATCACCGTGGGGATCGCGGCGCGGGTGGTCGAGGAACACGTCGAGGGCGTCGACGAACCGGTCCGAGACCACGTGCTCCAGCGCGTCGGCCTCGGCGTGCACCTCGTCCCACGGGTACTCCAGGCACCGGGAGAGGAAGGTCTCGATGATCCGGTGCCGCCGCACCATCGCCACCGCGAACGACCGACCCGCCTCCGTGAGCACCACCGGCGCGTACGGCCGGTGCTCGGCCAGGCCCATCGTGACCAGCTTGCGGACGCCCTCGCTCACGGATGAGGGCGACGCGCCGAGACGCTCGGCCAGCGCGCTCGAGGTCACCGGGTCGCCGCCGGCGCCGAGCGCGTGCACGGCCATGAGGTAGGCCTGGATCGTCGGGGTGAGGTCGGCGAGGGCTCTCGGCGGGTCGACGGTCATGTGACCATCATCCCCGATCGTCGCCCGCGGGCGCTCGCCACCGCCCGCGGGATCACCCCGCGCCTGGGCGCGAGCAACTGCGCCGTCGCGAAGATGACCGCCTGGGTGAGGACCACGACCGGACCGGGCGGGAGGTCGGCGTAGTAGCCGAGGTACAGGCCGGTGACACCGCCGATCAGGGCGACGACGACGGCGAGGATCATCGTCCCCCGCATCGTGTCCGCCACCAACTGGGCGGTCGCGCCCGGGATGATGAGCGTCGCCACGACCAGGATCACACCCACGGACTGCACCCCGGCGACCGTCGCGGTGGCCAGCGTCGCCAGCAGCAGGGCGGTGAGCGCCCGGGTGCGCAGCCCCAGGGTGTGGGCGTGGAGCCGGTCGAACGCCAGCAGGATCAGGTCGCGCCGGAACGTCAGCAGCACGATCACCGTGAAGGCGGCCACGACGAGCACCTGCACGAGGTCGGAGTCGCGGACGCCGAGCACGGAACCGAACAGGATCGAGTGCAGGTCCTGCTGGGTGGGGAACCGGGCGATCAGCACGAGACCGAACGAGAACAGGGCCGTGAACACGATGCCCATCGCGGCGTCCGGCCGCACCGTCCCGCTCTCGCGGACCGCGCCGATCAGCCACACGGCGACGAGGGCGGCGACGAGGGCGCCGACCGCGAACGGGATGCCGGTCAGCGCCGCGATCACCACTCCCGGCAGGACCGCGTGCGACACGGCGTCGCCCATGAGCGACCAGCCCATGTGGACCAGCCAGCAGCTCAGCAGTGCGCCGGCGACCCCGGAGGCCGTCACCACGAGCAGCGCGCGGCGCATGAACTCGTACGACATCGGTTCGGTGAGGAGTTCGATCACGAGACGGCCCGATCGGTGACAGGGGACGCGGCGGCGCCCCGGGCGGAGTCGGCGGCCCCGGGGAGGCGGGCCCCGAGCAGGGTCGACAGGACATGCGGCGTCGTGGTCTCGGCGACCGGGCCGTGGGCGACCAGGCGGCCGTTGAGCAGGGCCACCGAATCGGCGAGCCGCTCGACCGTGCCCAGGTGGTGGGTGGAGACCAGCGCGGTGCGGCCGCCGGCGGTGAGCTCGCGCAGGACGTCGATGTAGACCTCCTCGCTGCCGGCGTCCATCCCGTTGAACGGCTCGTCGAGCAGGAGCAGGTCGGCTTCCTGGGCCAGGCAGCGCGCCAACATGACCCGGCGACGCTGGCCGCCCGAGAGCTCGCCGATGCGACGCGCCGCGAGCCCGGACAGGCCCACCCTCTCGAGGGCGTCCGCCACGGCGGCGCGGTCCCGTCCCGACGGCCGACGCCACGGCCCGGTGAAGTGCCGACGGCCCTGCATGACGACCTCGGCGGCCGTGACGGGGAAATGCTCGTCGATGCCGTCGGCCTGCGGCACCGCCGCGACTCGTCCGCTGCGCAGCGCGCCGCGGACGGACGTGCCGAGGAGGCGGACGGAGCCCGCCGTGGGGGTGACCAGGCCGAGCAGCGCCTGCAGGAGAGTCGACTTGCCGGAGCCGTTGGGGCCGAGCAGGACGGTGATCTCCCCCCGCGGCGCGGACAGCGAGACCGCGTCGAGGGCCCGGACCTGTCCCCGGTCGACGGTGAGGTCGGAGACGACGACGGCGGGCGGGCCGGTGTCCGGGGAGAAGGGCAGTGGCCGATCGGTCATGAGGTCAGCTCCCGGGTGATGGTCTCGAGGTCGTGGTCGAGGAGGTCGAGATAGGTGGGCACGGGCCCGGTGGGGCCGGAAAGGGAGTCGACGTACAGCAGGCCCGCCAGGCGGCTGCCGGTCTCGGCGGCGACCTGCTCCATGGCGGCGTCGGAGACCGTCGACTCGCAGAACACCGCGGGGATCTCACGCTCGCGGATCCGGTCGATCAACGCGGTGACCTGCCGGGGCAGGCCCTGGTTCTCGCTGTTGACCGGCCACAGGTACAGCTCCTCCAGCCCCAGGTCGCGGGCCAGGTAGGAGAACGCCCCCTCGCAGGTGACGAGCACGCGGCGGTCCGCCGGCACCTCCGCCACCGCGTCGCGGGCGCGGACCGCCATCTCCTCGAGGTCGGCGACGTAGTCCTCGGCGCGGGCGCGGTACTCCGCCGCACCGTCCGGATCGAGGTCGGCGAGGGCGCCGGCGATCGCGTGGACGTAGCGTGTGCCCTCGACCGGCGACATCCACGCGTGGGGATTGGGGCGGCCGGTGTAGTTGCCCGCCCGGATGGGCAGGGGCTCGACCCCGTCCGAGGTCACGAGGTGGGCGGCGTCGGTCCCGTCGATGAAACGCAGGAGCCAGTCGTCCATCCCCAGCCCGTTGCTCACCACGAGGTCCGCGCCCTCGACCCGCTTGAGGTCCTCGACGGTCGGCTCGTACTGGTGGACATCGGCGCCCGGCGTGGTGACGGACTCGACCACCACGCGGTCGCCGCCGACGCGCCCGACCATGTCGGCCAGGATCGTGAACGTCGTCGCCACCACCACCCGGTCCCCGGACGCGCCGGACCTCTGGCGGTCGTCGACGTCCGCCGGGCCGGTGACGCCGACCGCGCACCCGGACAGCAGCGCGAGCGCAGTGGTGAGCGCTGTTGCGGCTGCCCGAGAAGGGGCGGCGCTACGGGTGGCAGCGCCTCTGAGTTTCGGCATACCGAAACTTTAAATCAATTGGCGGGAAAATTCATACCGCCCCGGTAGTCCTGCTGGCGCCACGCCTCGTAGACCGCCACCGCGGCGGCGTTGGACAGGTTCATCGAACGCCGCCCGGGCAGCATCGGGATCCGCACCCGCGCCGTAACCCGCGGATCGGCTAGGACGTCCTCGGCCAGGCCGGTGGGTTCGGGGCCGAAGAGCAGGACGTCGCCGGGGGCGAACCGCACCTGGGGCAGCGCGAGGTCGGCCCGGGCGGAGAAGGCCCACACCCGTGCCGGCAGGAGCCGGGCGTACGCCGCCTCGAGGTCCTCGTGGACCTCGACGTGCGCCAGGTCGTGATAGTCCAGCCCGGCCCGCCGCAGGTGCGGCTCCGACAGGTCGAAGCCCAGCGGGCCCGCCAGGTGCAGCTCGCACCCGGCGCCGGCCGCCATGCGGATCGCGTTCCCGGTGTTGGGTGGGATACACGGACGGTCGAACAACACACGCACACCCACACCGGTCATGGGGGCCATTCTCGCAGCGCCGCGACGACGGGCGCGCCCCGGAGTGGGATACTGGTGCGCGTGACCGCGATCAAGCTGGACGGCAAACTCACCCGCGACGAGATCGTCGCCGACCTCACCCGGCGCGTGTCCGCGTTGCGGGAGAAGGGGATCACCCCGGGGCTCGGCACGGTTCTGGTGGGGGACGACCCCGGCAGCCACTCCTACGTCAAGATGAAGCACCGCGACTGCGAGCAGGTCGGCATTGCCTCCATCCGACGTGATCTGCCCGCCGACACCACCCAGGCCGAACTCGAGGCCGTGATCGACGAGCTCAACGATGATCCCGCGTGCACCGGGTACATCGTGCAGCTGCCGCTGCCCAAGCACCTCGACGAGAACGCGATCCTCGAGCGCATCGACCCGGCCAAGGATGCCGACGGACTCCACCCCGTCAACCTCGGCAAGCTCGTGCTGGGCGAGCCCGCCCCGCTGCCGTGCACCCCCAACGGGTGCATCCACCTGCTGCGCCGGTTCGGGGTGGAGCTCGACGGTGCGCACGTCGTGGTGGTCGGCCGCGGCGTCACCGTCGGTCGCCCGATCGGCCTCATGCTCACGCGGCGTAGCGAGAACGCCACCGTGACCCTGTGCCACACCGGCACGCGTGACCTGGCGGCGGAGACCCGGCGAGCTGACGTCATCGTCGCCGCCGCGGGCGTGGCTCACATGCTCACCCCGGACATGGTCAAGCCCGGCGCCGCCGTGCTGGACGTGGGGGTCTCCCGCCTCGACGGCAAGCTGGCCGGTGACGTGCACCCGGACGTGTGGGAGGTCGCCGGGGCGATCTCGCCCAACCCGGGCGGCGTCGGCCCGCTCACCCGCGCGTTCCTGCTGAGCAACGTGGTCGAGCGCTGCGAGCGGCTCGACGCCGACACCTGACGGCTCCCGTGACACACCCCGCTCCCGACCGCGCCCGGCACCGGGCCACCGACGCCCGGCCCCGCCGGACGCGCCCCGCGCGCCTGACGTGGGCGCAGGTGCGTGCGCAGTGGCCGCTCGCGCTCGTGCTGGCGGGGGTCGTCGTTGCGCTGGGCTTCGTCATCCTCGAACGCTGGCGCAGGGGCGCGTTTCTGCTGGGGCTGGTTGCGCTGGCGGCGGCGACCCTGCGCGCGGTGCTCCCGGACGAGCGGGCGCGGCTGCTCGGGGTACGCGGCAAGAAGTTCGACGTGGCGTTCTACGTCGGGATCGGGGCCGTCATCCTGTGGCTGGCCACGTCCGTCGACTCGCTCGGTACCGGCTGATCCTCCGGGTCGTGCACGGCGGGGGTGCTATGCCCCGCGGGGTTGCGGTGTCCGGCGCGGTTGCCGGGCTCGCGGCAGCCTCCGCGCTTGGCCGTGCTGTGGCGCTCGGTGCGGTTGCTGGGCTCGCGGCAGCCTCCGCGCGCGGTCGCCGCTCCGCTGACGTCGGCGCCACCTATCGAATCGCGCGCCACCTATCCGACCGCGCGCCACCTATGGGGCCCCGTAGGCGGCGCATAGTCGGATAGGCGGCGCTAGCTCTGGGTGTGCGCCCGGCGGCTTCTGCCCGGTGGTTGCACCCGGTTGGGAGGGCCCGGGCCACAGCCGCTGGCGGGTCCGCCGGATCGGCCTCGATCACGCAGCGGCTGCGAAGAGCACACGCTTGATCCGCGCAGCCAGCACATGCGGTTCCTGCAGATCGCGCCACCGCCAGTGGAGGACCCGATAACCGAGGGCCATCAGTTCGGCGTCGCGGTCCTTCTCCATACCCAGGCGGCGCCGTGTCTCTCCGGGGCTCAGCCCGTCGAAGTACTTGCCGAAACCGTCGCACTCTCCGATCACGCCGTACTCCCGCCACAAGAAGTCCACACGGGCGACCCGAACGCCTCGAGAGGTGAAGACGTCCACCTGAGGCTCGGGCTCCGGTAGGCCGAAGTCGTGGAAGGTCAGCCGGCTGAGGCTCTCTGCCACGCTCTCGCTCCTCCCGTCGACGACACTCAGCGACTGCCGTGCACGTCTGATCCCGCGACGACCCGCGGATCTGCGCAGAGACTCGTCGAGCGCGTCCCTGGTGACGATCTCCCCGTACAACGCCGCGTCGGCGACCGCCACGGAAGCGTCTCTGGGCGTCGAGATCGCGATGTCGGTGACCGTTCGTGCCGGGGTGGTGACCCGCAATCCATTGACCGTCATCACCTCATCGGACAGGCCGGGCGCGGTGCGGAAGGTCGTCAGACTGGTTGTGCGGGACCGCGGCGTCGGGCCGTCCTCGCACACCGCGACCCTGCGCAGCGGAAGACCCCAGTCCGGAAGCCCGTGGAGGAGGGCCGCGGATGAGTGGGAGAAGACCGGCGCGTCGAGTGCGGCGTCCGCGGCCAGAATCGACAAGAGGTGGCGCTCGCGCCTTCCGAAGTCACGCGCTCGCCCTTCGACGTAGAACCCGGGCCTGAGTCGGATCAGATCGCCGGACTTCACCGCGCGGTTGATGCTCTGACTCGTGATTCCGCGGGCGAGTAGCTGATCGGAGGTGACCAGCAGGGAGATCAGGTCGTCTGGTGTGTTCATGGGCCCGATCATCTGGGCCCAGACACCGGGAAATCGGCTCAGCACCGCCTGACGCGGCCTAGCTGTGGAGAGCGCCGGGCCTGCGGACGGACGTGTACGCGTGCTGGACTTCCCGGGCTGAGCAGCACGCATCGTGCCGCGCGCGGGTCATGGATGGACGATCTCGCACGACGGCACGTCATTGCATCGCAGGTCACCTATCGGGATGCGCGCCGCCTAGGGGTTCCCTTGGGCGGCGCTCGATCCGATGGGCGGCGTTGCGACCTGACGGCACGAAGCGCGTAGGCGAGTTGTGCGGCTCGCCGGGGGACCGCGTCGGCGGGGGAGTGGGTCAGCGGAGCCGGAGGGGGACGCCCTCGCGGACATGATCGCGAACCCCGTCCGACGCGATGAGAGATCCCATTGCGACCAGGGCGAGCAACGAGAACACGGTGCCGACCACCGAGATGAACGTGAGGCTGTCCAGCACCGTCCGGGCGAGTGAGCTGAGCGTCAGCAGGCCCACGCCGGCGCTGATCACCACCAGCGACGCACGGTGCGCCCGCCACAGCAGGACCGCGCCGACGAGAAGCAGCAGCCCCAGGACCAGCGAGGAGACGGCTGAGACGAACAGGGGCCCGAATCCGGCGGTACCGCTGCCTCCGCTCGCGGTGGCGGCCAGGCCGAGCACGGTGGCGAAACCGATGGCCACGCCGATGATCCCCAGGCCGGCCGCCAGTCCGGTCAGCAGCATCGCGGCGGGGCGGGGGGTCTGGTCCCGTTCGGAGGCGTGATGCGGGTGATCGTGGTGGTCCGGGCCAGTCACGCGTGCCCCCGCGTCTTCTCGGCGGTTCCCTGCTCGGCGAGTTCCAGGGTGCGCGCGAGCATCGGGCCGACCACATCCGCCTCGGTGAGGAACCCGTCGTGCCCGGCGGGACTGTCTATCACGACGAGCGGGTCCGCTCCGGGGAGCAGCGCGGCGAGCTCCTCCTGCTGACGCAGCGGGTACAGCCGGTCGGTGGTGACGCCGCCGATGACGCAGGGAACCGGACAGGAGCGCAGTGCCTCCTCGACGCCGCCGCGCTCGAGGCCCACGTCATGACGGTTCAACGCGTCCGTGAGCAGCACGTACGTGCAGGCGTCGAAGCGGGAGACGAGCTTGCCGGCCTGGTGGTCGAGGTACGACTGCACGGCGAAGCGGCCCGACATGGACAGGTCCTCGCCGCGGGGATCCTCCCCGGGCTGGGGACGGTTGGCGAAGCGCTCGTCCAGCTCCACCTCGCCCCGGTAGGACAGGTGGGCGATGCGGCGGGCGATGCCGAGTCCTGTCACGGGTGTGCGCCCGGTGCCGTGGTACCCGCCCTGCTGCCAGTGCGGGTCTGAGGTGACGGCCATGATCTGCGCGGTCTGGATACCGATCTGATCGGCCGACGCCCGGGCGCCGACCGCCAGTACGCACGCGGCGCGGACGCGGTCCGGGTGGGAGACCATCCACTCCAGGGCGCGGGCCCCGCCCATGGATCCGCCGATCACGGCGGCCCAGCGCTCGATGCCCAGCAGATCGGCCAGAACGCGCTCGGACTCGACCATGTCCCGCACCGAGACGGCGGGGAACCGGGCTCCCCAGTAGTGGCCGTCGGGGTGTAGCGAACTGGGGCCGGTCGACCCCCGGCAGCCACCCAGGACGTTGACCGACAGTACGCAGTAGCGATCGGTGTCCAGCGGCAGACCGGGCCCGACGAGCCCGTTCCACCATCCCGGGGTGGGGTGCAGCGAGTCGACCGGTCCCACGACGTGCGAGTCACCGGTGAGCGCGTGCTCGACCAGCACGACGTTAGAGCGGTCCTCTGCGATCCGCCCCCATCGCTGGACGGCGAGCGTCACCCCCGGGAGGACGACACCGGTGACTAATGTGATGTCGCCGATGGCGACATGGCCGAGGGTGCCGTCACCCGGGGGCAACAGCGCGAGCGGATCGGAAGAGCTGACCATGGGATCGGGTCAGGAGATCGCGGCGAAACCGAGCTCGAGGTCGGCGATGAGGTCCTCGACGGACTCGATGCCCACCGAGAGGCGGATGGTCGCCCACGTGACACCCGCGATCGCGTTGGCCTCGGGGGTGCCCTGTGAGTGGGTCGTCGTGGCCGGGTGGGACACCAGCGACCGCACGTCGCCGATGTTCACCAGGCACGAGTGCAGCTTGAGGGCGTCGATGAACGTCCACGCGCGCTGCTTGACCTCCTCGTCCGACGCGCCGTCGGGGACGACGATGTCGAACGTCACGATCGCGCCGGCGCCCTTCGGGGAGATCTTCTTCTGCAGCTCGTTGTACGGCGACGACGCGAGGCCGGCGTACTGCACCTTGGCGACGTCCTCGCGGGCCTCGAGCCACTCGGCGATGCGCTGCGCGTTGGACACGTGGCGCTCGATCCGCAGGCTCAGGGTGTCGATGCCCTGGGCGAGGGTCCACGCGTTGAACGGGGACGCGGCCGCACCGGTGTCCCGCAGGAGGGTGACGCGGGCCTTGAGCGCGAGCGCGGGCGCGCCGAGGTCGGCGTAGACCAGCCCGTGGTACGCCGGGTCGGGGGTCGTGAAGGACGGGAAGACGTCCTCACCGTTTCGCTGCACACGCCAGTCGAACTTGCCGCCGTCCACGAGCACTCCACCCAGGGACGAGCCGTGGCCACCGAGGTACTTGGTCGCCGAGGCCACCACGACGTCGGCTCCCAGCTCGATCGGACGGATCAGGTAGGGGGTCGCCACCGTGTTGTCGATGACCAACGGCACCTGGTTGTCGTGCGCCACCTCGGCGATCGCCGGGATGTCGAGGATGTCGTTGAGCGGGTTCGAGATGGACTCCGCGAAGAACAGCTTGGTGTTGGGGCGCACCGCCGCCTGCCACGAGGCGGGGTCGTCCGGGTTCTCGACGAAAGTGGTCTCGATGCCGTACTTGGGCAGGGTGTGCCGCAGCAGGGTGTCCGTGCCGCCGTAGAGGCGCGGGGAGGACACGACGTGGCCGCCGGACTGGGCGATGGCCTGGATGGCGGCGGTCTCGGCCGCCTGACCGGACGCGAACAGCAGACCCGCGACGCCGCCCTCCAGAGAGGCGATGCGGTCCTCGACCGCCGCCACCGTCGGGTTGGTGATACGGGTGTAGATGGGGCCCATCTCTGCGAGGGCGAACCGGTCGGCCGCCTGCTTGGCGTCGGCGAAGACGTACGAGGTGGTCTGGTAGATCGGCAGGTTCCTGGCGCCGGTGTCGGAGTCGACGGGCTGCCCGGCATGGATCTGGCGGGTCTCGAAGGCCCAGTCAGGGTTGCTGTTGTCGTAGGTCATAGGGGCGGAGACCCTCCTTTCGTCAGAAGGGTCCGGCCGCTTCGTCAGACAGCGGACCCGCGCTTGCCCGTCCACCCGGTCGGGTGGTGGCCAGGTCGTCTCCCGGGGCACCCCACCGCGGTGGAGGGTTGCCGTCCAGCGAGCCGGGGCTTCGCGCTGGAACTCATGACCTGGGGGTCAGGCTAGCCTAAGCCTCTCCGCGGCTGCAACGAGGGGCCACCTCGCTCCTGCGGACCCTCCGGGTGTCCCGGATCAGTAACATGAGACGCACGTCACGATGTTCACCGACAGCGCCGGTCTCACGAGGTCCGGGCGGGGAAAGAGGGACCGATGTCGAAGATCAAGGTCGAGGGGACGGTCGTCGAACTCGATGGCGACGAGATGACGCGCATCATCTGGAAGTTCATCAAGGACGAGCTGATTCACCCCTACCTGGACGTGAACCTCGAGTACTACGACCTCGGGATCGAGAGCCGGGACGCCACCGACGACCAGATCACCGTCGACGCGGCCAACGCGATCAAGAAGCACGGCGTCGGCGTCAAGTGCGCGACCATCACGCCCGACGAGGCCCGCGTGGAGGAGTTCGGGCTCAAGCGCATGTACCGCTCGCCGAACGGCACGATCCGCAACATCCTCGGCGGGACCATCTTCCGCGCCCCGATCATCATCTCCAACGTCCCCCGTCTCGTGCCGGGCTGGACCAAACCGATCATCGTCGGCCGTCACGCCTTCGGGGACCAGTACCGCGCCACCGACTTCAAGGCCCCGGGGGCGGGCAAGGTCACCATCACCTTCACGCCGGCCGACGGGTCCGAGCCGATCGAGCACGAGGTGGTGGACCTGCCCGAGGAGGGCGGCGTGGTGATGGGTATGTACAACTTCAACAAGTCCATCGAGGACTTCGCGCGCGCCTCGTTCAACTACGGCCTGGACCGCGGCTACCCGGTGTACCTGTCCACCAAGAACACGATCCTCAAGGCCTACGACGGCGCCTTCAAGGACATCTTCCAGGACGTCTTCGACCGCGAGTTCAAGGAAAAGTTCGAGGAGGCGGGCCTGACCTACGAGCACCGGCTCATCGACGACATGGTGGCGTCCTCGCTGAAGTGGGAGGGCGGTTACGTGTGGGCATGTAAGAACTACGACGGCGACGTGCAGTCCGACACCGTGGCACAGGGCTTCGGCTCACTCGGCCTGATGACCTCGGTCCTGCTCACCCCGGACGGGAAGACCTGCGAGGCCGAGGCCGCCCACGGCACCGTGACCCGCCACTTCCGCCGGCATCAGCAGGGTGAGCCGACCTCCACTAATCCGATCGCCTCGATCTTCGCGTGGACCCGCGGCCTCGAGCACCGCGGCAAGCTCGACAACACCCCCGAGGTGATCGAGTTCGCCCACCAGCTCGAGGACGTCGTGATCAACACCGTCGAGGGTGGTCAGATGACCAAGGACCTCGCCGTGCTCGTCGGAGACGACCAGGGGTACCTCAATACCGAGGATTTTCTCGCCGCGCTGGACGAGAACCTCAAGCGCACCCGCGCCGGCTCCTGATCCAGGCTGAATCGACGCGCGGGTCCACCGCCCGCGGCGGGATGGGCTACGGTCAACCGGACAGTGGTCCACTTCACAGTGTGGCCGTCCCCGCCCCTTGGCCCCAGGAGTTTCCGTGGACCAGAGCCCCCTTATCGACGTCGGTCTGCCGATCGCCCTGGCCATCATCATGGTCGGGATCGGTCTGAGTCTGACGCGGGAGGACTTCGCGGTCCAGGCTCGATCGCCGCGGGCCACGATCGTCGGCCTGGTCGGCCAACTCGTCCTGGTGCCGCTGGTGGGCGTCGGGGTCGCCCTCCTCTTCGACCTCACGCCGATGCTCGCGCTCGGGGTGGTCTTGGTGGCGGCGACGCCCGGCGGGGCCACGTCCAACCTCATCACCTACCTGGCCCGCGGGAACGTGGCACTATCGGTGATCCTCACCGCGATCACGTCCGTGGCGGTCATCCTCACCCTGCCGCTGTGGTTCGACCTCGGCGTCCGGTTCATCCCGGGCGCGGCGGACTCTGAGGTGAGCGTCCCGCTGGCCCAGACCTTCGGATTGCTGCTGGGTGTCATCCTCATCCCGGTGGCGATCGGCATGGTGCTACGGGCGAAGGCCCCGTCGCTGGCCGCGCGCATCGAGCGGTTCGTAGGGGTGGTGGGTCTCGTCGTGCTGGTGGCGCTGATCGTGGGCATCGTGCTGGGGGAG
Organism: Dietzia papillomatosis NBRC 105045; assembly: GCF_001570845.1. Classification (NCBI taxonomy): domain Bacteria; kingdom Bacillati; phylum Actinomycetota; class Actinomycetes; order Mycobacteriales; family Dietziaceae; genus Dietzia; species Dietzia papillomatosis. The sequence goes on from NZ_BCSL01000006.1 coordinate 67,113, forward strand.
CGGGACCGGATCGTCGACCTGGTCGCCACCGTGGGCCCGGCGGTGATCGTCCTCAACATCGCGTTCATCGTCCTCGGCGGACTCCTCGCGTGGGTGTGCCGACTGGGCCGCGCCGAGCAGATCGCCGTCGCGGTGGAGTTCGGCATCAAGAACACGACCCTGACGATGCTCATCGCCTTCACGGTGATCGGCGACGAGGAGGTCGGTCTCGCCGCCGCCGTCTACAGCATCGTCATGTACGTCACATCGTTCCTCGTGGTCTTCGCCGGGCGGCGCCTCATGCGTACCGCCCCCTGAGAGGGTGATGCGGCGAGACCACCCGGTCGGTCGGCGTAGCCTGCTCCGGTGACCACGCGCCCCGACCCCGCCGCCGAACCCGGCGCAGACCTGTCCGTCCAGCCCGGCGCCGCAGGTCCCGCGTCTGCCACCGCGGCGCCCTCGCCCACCCGCCGGAGGGTGACGGCGGCGCCCGCGCCCACCCGCCGGAGGGTGACGGCGGCGATTCTCGCGCTCGCGCTGGGCGGGTTCGGCATCGGCGTCACCGAGTTCGCCGCGATGGGTCTGCTGCGCTCGATCGCGGACGGGTTCGGGCTCACCGAGCCACAGGCCGGCAACGTCATCACCGCCTACGCGCTCGGCGTGGTGGTGGGCGCACCGCTGCTCACCGTGTGGACGTCGCGGTGGCGCCGACGCACGCTGCTGCTGGTGCTCATGGCCCTGTTCACCGTCGGCAACGTGGCGGCGGCCTTCGCGCCGACCGCGGAACTGCTGGTGGCGGCCCGCTTCGTCGCCGGCATCCCGCACGGCGCGTACTTCGGGGTCGCCTCGCTGGTCGCGGCGTCCCTCGCTGGGCCGGGCAGACAGGCGCGGGCCGTGTCCCAGGTGCTGCTGGGCCTGTCGGTCGCGAACGTGATCGGTGTCCCGGCCGCGACCTGGCTCGGGGAGTCGATCGGGTGGCAGTCGGCCTTCCTCGCGGTCGGGGTGATCGGCGCACTGACCGTGGCGGCCATCCTCGTCGTCGTCCCCGAACCCACCGGCACGGTGGTCGTGCGCGCCCGCGAGGAGCTGGCCGCCCTGGCGCGGCCACAGATCCTCGCCACGCTCGCAGTGGGCTGCGTGGGCTTCGGCGGGATGTTCGCGATCTACACCTATATCCAGTGGACGATGGTCGACGTCGCCGGGATCGACCGCGCGTGGATGCCCGCCGTCCTGGCCGTCTACGGGCTGGGCATGGTGGCCGGCAACATCGTGGGCGGGATCGTCGCCGACCGCGACCTCGACCGGGGCCTCGTCGGCATCGCCGCAGTGATGACGCTCGTACTGGCGGGGTTCGCGCTCGCCGCGCATCACCCCGTGACCGCGGTGATCGGTCTGTTCCTCGTGGGGACCACGGGCTCGGCGCTCGTGCCCGGGCTGCAGTCGAGGCTCATGCGGCACGCCGGCCGCGGGCAGACGCTGGCCGCCGCGCTCAACCACTCGGCACTCAATGCCGCCAACGCGCTCGGCGCCTGGCTCGGCGGGGTCGTGATCGCGTTCGGGTGGGGTTACACCTCGCCCGCCCTCGCCGGTGCCGCGCTGGCGGCGCTCGGGCTGGCGATCCTCGTCGTGGCCGTGCGGTCGGTGCGCAAGGGAGAAACCGCGGCGCCCTGAAATGTCGTAGCCGTCTGAGAAGGTGCGGGCACGCGGCCGGGACAACCGGCTTTCGTCACCACACCGAGAGGCTGACCATGGGGAATGCAGCGCAAGCCACGCCCGGGCGTCCGGCGTCGAAGGAGATCCTCGGACGCCTGGGAATCTCGGAGCGAGCTGTAGTCGAGGCGGTTCGAGACGGTCTCGCCGAAGGGCTCGCCCTCGATCCCGCGGCGCCGAAGATCGCTCCGGGTTTCTACGCTTGGGCAGGGACGGTCGCGTCGATCCGGCGCCACCTGGCGACCGACGGCTGGAAGCTGGCGGACAAGCAGAATCTGCCCACGATCGTGTCGCCGGACGGGCGTGTGCGCCTCATCGTGGCGAGCGGCGACTCGGGTACCGGTGACCCCGAGGCGATTCCGTCGACGTCCAACCCGAAGGGGCGTGCTGTGGAAGAACACGTCCGATCGAACGATCCCGGGCGGCATCAGCAGATCCAACTGGCTCTGGACATAGACGTGGAGTCGAACCGAGACGGAGCGGGTGCGTGTCAGACGTGGATGCTTCTGTACCGGCACGACATCGGGACGCAGGCGAGCGTTGCTGAGGTGTCGCTCCCGCTGGATATCGAGGGTGGCAAGGTGACCCGGTGGGGCGACCGTGCAATCATCGATACCCCCATGCAGTTCTCGGCCATGGAAGTGAGGGCGACCGATGTCTCCGCGTTCGACGACGTCGACTTCGAGATCCACGCCGCAGGAGAAGGCTGATGGATCCAGGCTGGCCCTCGCCCGGGTACGCGCCGGTCTGACCCGGCGAGAACTGGCGGACGTGGTGGGAGTCGCGGGGTCGACGGTTCGGACATGGGAGGCCACGGGCGTTCCGGTGGGGCGATTGGGCGCCCTTTCGGCAGCGACAGGGGTATCGCGGGCCTTTCTCGAGCTGGACGAGCCGGACGTGCTTGAGCCGGATTTGATTTACTTTCGATCGCGTCGGTCGGCGTCGTCGTCGACGCGAGCTGCGGCAGCGGGGGACGGGCTCGTCGGAATCGAGTTCTACAGCGCGCTCGCGAGGCGCCTGACATTGCCCCGGGTTGATGTGCCGGTGTTGTCCGAGGTGGGCGATCCGGAAGAGGCCGCACGAGTGCTGCGGTCGGCATGGACGTTGGGTCCGGGACCCCTGCCGAATCTGGTGCAGCTCGCGGAGGCGCACGGGGTGCGAGTGATGGGCCTGCAGGGACGGTCCGCCGACGTCGATGCCTTCAGCCTGTGGCGTGACGGCCGTCCATACGTCTTCCTCTCCCGCCTGAAAACCCCGGAGCGATCGCGATTCGACCTCGCCCACGAACTCGGCCATCTCGTTCTCCACGCACATGAGCCATATCCCACGGCCGAGTGCGAAAAAGAGGCCGATGCGTTCGCGTCCGAGCTTCTCCTCCCGACGCTCACGCTGCAGAGCGAGGGACTGCCAGAGGTGGGACTGGACCCGCTCCTCGCCGGGAAGCTCAGATGGGGTGTGTCCGCGATGGCGTACGTCTCGGGCCTTCGGCGGGCCGGGGTGGTGGGGGATTCCTCGATCACCAAGATGTTCCGCGATCTCTCGGCGAGGGGCTTCCGACGTGCGGAACCGAGCTCGTCGATGCCGTGGCCCCGATCCAAGGTGTTCGACGCCGCCAGGGAGATCCTGGGGCGGTCGATCGTGGAGGATCTCGCAGCCGAGACCGGACTCTCGCCTGACGACATAAACACCCTCACCTTCGGCCAACTCCTTGCCGTGGCTCGACCTGGTGCTCCCTCCACTCCGGGCACGGAGCCGGATGAGGGCGATCGTCACGCGAGTGGGCTCCGGTTGGTCGTCGGGGGCGCTTAGCCCCGGTTTCCAGTGGCACGACGTCCGACACTGCCGCTGCACCGGTGCCCCGGGTTGGGTCCGGCGGTCGGAGGCGGCCTGATCCCGGCCCGGCCGTGTTGGAGGGGGTGGCTACGATGGCGGCCGTGAGTCTCACCGTCAGCACTGTCAACGTCAACGGGATCCGCGCCGCCGTCAAGCAGCGCTCGGAGACCAACCTCGGGTTCCTGCCCTGGTTGGAGAGCAGCGGGGCGGACGTCGTCGCCCTCCAGGAGGTGCGCGCGGACGAGGAGCAGACCCGCAAGGCGCTCGCGCCCGCGCTCGACGCGGGGTGGCATCTCATCGGATCGGCGTCTTCGATGAAGGGCCGCGCCGGGGTGGCGTTGCTGTCCCGCCAGGAGCCGTCGGACGTGTGCGTCGGTTACGGCGATCCGGAGTTCGCCGAGTCCGGCCGCTACATCGAGGCCGTCTACCCCGGCGCGGTCGACGGCGAGACCGTCACCGTGGCCAGCCTGTACCTGCCGTCGGGCTCGGCCAACACGCCCAAGCAGGATGAGAAGGACCGGTTCCTGAAGACGTTCCGGGGGTACCTCGCCGAGCGCGCCGCCGAGCTGAAGAGTCGCGACGGTCACGAGATGATCATCTGCGGGGATTGGAACATCGCCCACCGTGAAGAGGACCTGAAGAACCACAAGGGCAACCACAAGAGCTCCGGTTTCCTGCCGCACGAGCGGGAGTGGATGACCGACGTGTTCGCCGACGGCAGCGGGTGGACCGACATCGTGCGGCACCGCCGCCCCGACGAGGTGGGCCCGTACTCGTGGTGGAGCCAGCGTGGCAAGGCCTTCGACAACGACGCGGGCTGGCGCATCGACTACCAGGTGGTCTCCGACGGCCTCGTCGACCGCGCCGTCAAGGACTGGGTCGATCGCGCCGAGGCCTATGACATGCGGTGGTCCGACCACGCGCCGGTGACCGTCGTCTACGAGTGACGGCGCCGGGGCGACGAGGGTGACGACGACGAGGGCGTCCGCGCCGGGGCGGCCCGCGGTCGCGGATGCCGCGTGGCGGGTGGGCCCGTAGCCTCGGTCCCATGCCGAAGTACGCGACCGCTGAGCACCCTGATCGTGCGGGCCTCGAGGAGTTCCTGCGCTCGCGGCACCGCGCGATCCTCATCACCCGCAAGTCGTCGGGGGGCCTGCAGTCCTCACCGGTCACGTGCGGCGTGGACGCCGAGGGGCGGCTCACCGTGGCGACCTATCCGCAGCGGGCGAAGGTGCTCAACATCCGCCGGGACCCGGCGGTGAGCGTGTGCGTGCTCTCCGACGAGTTCAACGGCCCGTACGTCCACCTCGACGGCCGCGGGGAGATCATCGACCTGCCCGAGGCGGTCGAGCCGCTGGTCGACTACTTCCGCAGCGTCGCCGGCGAGCACGACGACTGGGAAGAGTATCGCGCCGCGATGGTGCGCCAGGGCAAGTGCCTCATCCGCGTGACGATCGACGACTGGGGCCCGATCGCGACCGGCGGTTTCCCGCCGGAAATGGCATCACGCTCGGTCGACTGACCCGTCCCATCGGCGGGCCGAGGGCGTCAACGGAGAGAACCCGGCAGCGTGGGATGATGATGGCCATGTCTGAGCCGTCCTCCTCCGCAACCCCCACGCCCGCCGCCGGGTCGGCAGAGGCGCAGGCGCCCGCCAAGCGCCAGCGTGTCCTGTCCGGCATCCAGCCCACCGCCGACTCGTACCACCTCGGCAACTACCTGGGCGCCGTGCGGCAGTGGGTCGAGCTGCAGGACGACTACGACGCCTACTACTTCATCCCGGACCTGCACGCGATCACCGTCAAGCAGGACCCCAAGGAGCTGCGCGAGCGGGTCTTCCGCGGCTGCGCGCAGCTGCTCGCGCTGGGCGTGGACCCCGCCCGTTCGGTGCTGTTCGTGCAGTCGCACGTGCCCGAGCATGCCGAGCTGTCGTGGGTGCTGAGCTGCATCACCGGCTACGGCGAGGCCGCGCGGATGACGCAGTTCAAGGACAAGGCCGCCAAGCAGGGCACGGACGGCACCACCGTGGGGCTGTTCACCTACCCGGTGCTCATGGCCGCCGACATCCTGCTCTACCGCCCGCACCTGGTGCCGGTGGGCGAGGACCAGCGCCAGCACCTCGAGCTGACCCGCGACCTGGCGATGCGGTTCAACTCCCGCTACAAGAAGACGTTCGTGGTGCCGGAGGGCAAGATCCTCGAGGGTTCGGCCAAGATCTACGACCTGCAGGACCCCACCGCCAAGATGAGCAAGTCCGGCGAGAACCCCAAGGGCGTCGTCAACCTGCTCGACGATCCCAAGGTTTCCGCCAAGCGCATCCGGAGCGCGGTCACCGACTCCGACGGGAACATCCGCTACGACCGCGAGATGAAGCCCGGCGTGTCCAACCTGCTGGCCATCCAGTCCGCCTTCACCGGGCGCGCGATCGCCGACATCGTCGCCGACTACCAGACCGCCGGAGCAGGCTACGGCGCGCTGAAGACCGACACGGCCGACGCCCTCGAGGCGTTCGTGACGCCGCTGCGTGGCCGGTTCGACGAGTTCATGTCCGACCGCGCCGAGCTCGAGCGGATTCTGGCGGACGGCGCGGAGAAGGCCCGCGCGGTCGCCGGCCCCGTCCTGTCGCAGGTCTATCAGGCCGTCGGATTCACCGCGCCCCGTCGGGGCTGAACCGGGCGTCGGCGCGGCCGCCGACCATACAACACCTGTAGCGCGGTCGACACGCCGACGCCGCCTCAGGCCTCGCGGGTGGCCTGCTGGTAGACCTGCTTCCAGTCACCGCCGAACCGCTGCCACAGCGAGCTGCCCAGCGAGACCTCGCCCCCGGGAGCGGTGGCGCGCCACAGCACGAGAACCGCGTCGTCGCCGAGGCGTCGGGTCTCGACCACCTCGAGTTCGACGTCCTCGACGGACCCGTCCGTGTCGCCGAGCTGGCGGCGGGTCCGGGTGCGGCCCGCGGCGTCCACCTGCCGCCACCGCACGTCGAGCAGTCGCGTGAGAGTGCGGCGGTCCCGGCGGACGGCGTCGGTCAGCAGGGAGCGTTCCAGGTCGACGACGAGGTCCTCGATCCCCGGGCCGGCGGCGGAGGGAGAACTCCCTTCCTCGTCCGCGGGACCGGCCGGGGTGTTCGCGTCCAGGGAGAACAGGTCGGGCTCGGACTCGGCCGCTGACCTCGTCGTCGTCCCGCTCGTCCCCGATCCTCCCGCGGACGGCGATCGCCGGGCGGCGCCCCCCGCGGCGGGCGGGGGAACGGCCGGGTCCTCGCCCGCGCCCACAGCCGTCGCACCCGGGAAGCCCGGCCCGGGCTCAGGCTCCTTGCGCGACGAGTGCGCCTTGGCGGCGCCGTTGGCCAGGGCGTCGGCCTTCTCGTTGAGCTCGTGGCCCGCGTGCCCCTTGACCCACTCGAACGTCACCTCGCGGCCCTGCATCGCCTCGTCGAGGGCCTTCATCACCTCGACGTTGAGCACGGGCTTGCCGTCGGCCTTCTTCCAGCCCTTGCGCTTCCAGCCCTTCATCCATTTGGTGACCGAGTTGATGACGTACTGCGAGTCGCACAGGATGTGCAGCGGCTCATCGGTGTGCGCGGTCTGGCGCAGCAGGTCCAGCACGGCGGTGAGCTCGCCCTGGTTGTTGGTGCCGCGCTTCCAGCCACCGCAGCGCCAGGTCGAGTCGTCGATATACCAGGCCCATCCGGCAGGACCGGGGTTTCCGAGAGCGGAGCCGTCCGCGGCGGCGATGATCGTCACGACATGGGATCCTGCCACCGTGGCCGGCGCCACTTCGCACCGGCCACGGGGGGCCACGGGGGCCGACCGGCCGCCTCTCCCCGGGAAGCGGCCGGTCGCCGGTCAGCCCTGCAGGTCGCCGTCCTCGATGCCGTCGAGGTTGATCAGCGGCTCGTCCGCGGTGCGCTGCCGCTCCTCGCGGCGGGAGATTCGGGCGGCCTCACGCATTTCGATGCCCTCGGTGACGAAGTCGCCGATCTCCTTGGCGATCGACCCGACCGCGTCGGTGACGATGACCGCGATCCGACCCACCAGCGACGCCCCCGCCTGGACGCCCGCCTGGACCTGGTCCTTGTTGCGTTCGAAGTCGCTCACGGACCGCTCCCCTCGTCGATGGTGGCCTTTGACGGTACCCGCGACTCAGGCGGCGGAGGGAGCCTTCCTGCGCTCGATGATCACCGCGGGCGCGTCCTCCGGCTTCGGCGGCAGCGGCAGGGCGAGGCGGAACATCTTGACCCACACCGAGCCGACCTGCTTCCACAGCGGCCCGGTGTTGTATGGCAGCCCGTGCTCCTCACAGATCCGGCGCACCTCGACCGCGATCTCCGGGTACCGGTGCGCGGGCAGGTCCGGGAACAGGTGGTGCTCGATCTGGTGGGAGAGGTTGCCGGTGGCGAGGTGCATCAGCGGGCTGCCGGAGATGTTGGCCGAGCCCAGCATCTGGCGCACATACCACTCGCCGCGCGTCTCCTCGGCCGTCTCCTCCTGTGTGAAGACCTGCGCGCCGGACGGGAAGTGGCCGCAGAAGATCACCGAGAACGCCCACACGTTTCGCACGAGGTTGGCGGTGAGATTGCCGGCGAACGTCAGCGGGAACAGGGGGCCGGTCAGCGCCGGGTGGACGATGTAGTCCTTCGCTACCTGGCCGCGCACCTTGCGCCACCAGCCGGCGACGAGGCCCTTGACGTCGGACCACTTGCGCTTGCCCTTGAGCACGTTGTCGTACTCCAGGTCGTGGAGCATCACGCCCCACTCGAAGAGCATCATCAGCGCGAACGCGTACACCGGGTTGCCCAGACGCAGCGGGGTCCACTTCTGCTCGTACTCCATACGCAGCAGGCCGTAGCCGATGTCCCGGTCCAGGTCGAGGATGTTGGTGTACGTGTGGTGCATGTAGTTGTGCGAGTGTCGCCACTGGTCGGAGGGGCACACGTTGTCCCACTCGAAGCTGGACGAGTGGAGCATGTCGTCGCGCATCCAGTCGTATTGGCCGTGCATGACGTTGTGGCCGATCTCCATGTTGTCGAGGATCTTGGACGCGCTCAGCGCCGCGACACCGGCCAGCCACGCGGGCGGCAGAAAGCCGAGGAACATCAGGCCGCGGCCTGTCAGTTCGAGACGACGTTGGGTGCGGACGACGCGCAGGATGTAGTCACGGTCGGCGGTGCCGAGGTCGGCGACGACCCGGTCGCGGATCGCGTCGAGCTCGCGGCCGATGATCTCCACCGACTCGGCGGACAGGACGATCGGTTCGGGCGCGAGAGCGGACTTCTTCGCGGACATCTTCGCGGCCTTCTTCGGCGCCGCGGGCTTTCTGGGACGCAGGGTGGGGAGTTGCAGGAGAGCCATGATGCGGTTCCTTTCCGGGTCGGGATCCGGTTGGTGGTGTCTACAGTTCGATCTCGACGTCGCCGACGGGCGCGTTGACGCAGATCTGGACGTGGCAGCCGGGCGTGGCGTCGACCTCGCCGGTCCGCAGGTCGCGCGTGGCGCCGGAGCGACGCACGGCCGTGCAGGTGTGACAGATGCCCATGCGGCACCCGTGCTGCGGTCTCAACCCCGCGGCCTCCGCGCCCTCGAGCAGCGTGGTGCCCTCGTTGCGGGCGGTGATTCCGCTGCGCAGGTGGGTCACCGTGCCGCCGTCGCCGTCCGGGACCGGCCCGTTCGAAGCGGTGAAGCGCTCGCGGAGAACGCCGGAGAAGCGCTCCGCGCCGAGCGTCTCCGCGAGCCCGCCGGCCAGGGGATCGGGGCCGCAGAGGAACACCGTCGCGTCGCGGTGCCACGGGGCGATCGCCTCGAGGTGCCCGGCGCTGAGGTGGCCGGCCAGGCCGTCGGGCGTGGACCCTCCGGCGGTGGGCACCACGCGGACGTCGATGCCCGCGCGCGACAGCTGGCGGAGCCGGTCGCGGAAGGGCACGTCCTGCACACGCCGGGCATAGTGCAGCCAGGCCACGCGGCCGGCGCCGGAGCAGTGCTGCTCTGCGGCCAGGGTCGAGGCGATCGCCAGCATCGGCGTGATGCCGCTACCGCCGCTGACCAGGAGCACGTCGGCCGGGCGGACCTCGGGCAACGCCATCTCCCCGGCCGGGTTGCCGAGCAGCAGTCGCGTCCCGGCCGCCGCGTCGGCCCACAGGTACTCGGAGACCGTGCCGCCGGGATGGCGACGGACGGCGATGGTCGCGAGCCCGTCGGCGCGGGACGCCGGGTCGACGGGGGAGTAGTGGCGGCGGTGGACGACGCCGTCGATCACCACGCCGATCTCGAGCGCGCCGCCGGGGGCGGGCCTCGGGACGCCGGTGGGCAGTCGCAGGGTGAGCACGGTGACGTCGGGGACGGGCCGGTCGACGGCCACGACCGTCGCGCCGGTGGGGTCGTCCGACCAGGCCACGCCCAGCGAGCGGACGTAGTGCTCGACCGGATGCGGCGTCAGCAGGGTGCGGGTGAGGCGTCGGGAGAAGAGTCGGCGAAGGGGCGGGGCGGTCATGGGGACCTCCGTGGAAAGTGTGGGTCGGTGTGGTCGTGCACCGTCGGCCGCGCTCGCCCCTGTGTGGTCCTCGCGCCTCACACCCCCGGGGGCGTGGTCGCGTCCCGGGGGGCGCGTCCGCCCGGTTCGACCACCGGACGAGTGTGAGTGTACAGGTGTTCTCTGAAATGAAAAGACCCCGCGGCGGTGGCCTGTGAGACGATCTGGCGACGTGGCCGGTCTGAGCGGTTCCAGCAGATAGTCGATAGGATCGGACCCGTGACGACCCCCAGGACGCGAGCGGAGCAGAAGCGGCACACGCGTGCACTCATCGTGGAGGCGGGCCGGAACGCGGTGGCGTCCCGCGGATTCACCGGGCTCGTCGTCCGCGAGCTCGCCCGCGAGGTGGGCATCGTGCCCACCGCGTTCTACCGGCACTTCGAGTCGGTCGACGACCTGGCTTCCGAGCTCGCGGCCGGCGCGGCGGACGTGCTCGGCGCGTTCGTCGACGAGCTGGTCTCCACCCCGACCGAGGACCCGGCGACCGACTGGCCGGGCCGCGCCGCCGACGCCGCGACCCGGGATCCGCAGACCTGGGGGATGTTCGCCCGCGGGCTGGCAGACACCGCTCACCCCGATCATCGCGTCCTCACGACAGCCGTCGATTCCGCGCGTCGTCGGCTGGGGATAACCCTGGGCCGACTCGAGACGCTCTCCGGAGCGGACGGCACCGCCGTGGACATCGCGGCCGACCTCGTCGTCGTCGTCCTACTCCGTCTCCTCGTGGAGGTCTCCGTCGGCTACGCGGCGCGGACGGCGCGCGACGAGTGCGCGGCGCGGTTGCGGGTCATTCTCACCGGAGCCGCCGTCTCCTGATCGCGGCCGGTGTCCCCTACGCCATCCGGCCCGCGTCCCCGGCCGCGCCACCCGCTCAACGTCGCGAGCGGAGCGCCAGCACCGCGCCTGCCAGTACCACGAGTCCGGCGGCACCGAGCCCCAGCCACGGCCCGTAGCGCCCCAGCAGCGAGTCGCCGACGTCCGCCGAGTCCGCCGCGCCCGGGTGCCCCGCCGTGCCGAGCGGCCCGGAGGCGAGATGAGCCGTCGCGTCGTCGGACGGGTCCTGTTCGCCGGCCCCGAGCGACCCCACCGTGCCGCCGGTGGCGAACGCGGCATCGAGCAGGGACGCCGCCTGCTGCCACGGGGCCGCGGGCACGCGGGTGCCGTCGAGCAGCACCACTGCCAGCCGCCGCCCGTCGCGCTCGGCCGCGCCGATGTACGTGTGGCGGGCGTCGTCCGTGAAGCCGGTCTTGCCGCCGATCGCGCCCGGGTAGTTGTAGAGGAGCAGGTTGTCGTTGCCCACCACGAACCCGGGATTGACGGTGACCCCGTCCGGGCGGATGACCGGGCCGGTGTTCGGCGGCGCCTCGGCGGGGTCGGGCGGGCCCGCGCCCTCGCCGGCGGGATACCCGGGGAATCCGGTGGACTGCGTGGCGACGATCTCGGCGAACGTCGGCCGGGTCATCGCGTCGCGGAAGATCAGCGTCATGTCGTAGGCGCTGGACATCATGCCGGGCCCGTCGAGCCCGTTGACCGTGGCCGCATAGGTGCTGCGCGCCCCGATCCCGGCGGCGTGGGCGTTCATCGCCTCGAGCGTCGCCTCGATCCCGCCCATCTGGTGCGCGAGCACCACGGCCGCGTCGTTGCCCGACGACATGAGCAGTCCGGTGAGCAGTCGCTTGACGGAGTACGCACCGCCCGGGCCGACGCCCACGAGGCTGCCCTCGGCCCCCTCGAGGTCGGCGTCGGTGACGTGGACGATCCGATCCGGGTCGAGAGTGTCGAGCGCGACGGTCGCGAGCAGCGTCTTGATGAGACTGGCGGGGCGATAGCGACCGTGAGGGTCGCGGGCGGCCACGATCTCGCCGCTGTCGAGGTCGGAGATCATCCACGCGCTCGCCGTCACGTCGCGGGGCGTCTCGAAACCGTCAGGGGCTACGACGTCGCAGCCGGCCAGCGCGTCGCCGCCCGGCGGGATCTCGGGGACGGGGGGAGGGGTGGGCGCGGTCTGGCCGGGCAGCGGGACCTCGGACTCGTCGACCGGTGCGGGCGGGGTCGTGCGGTGGGGACAGCCGGTGATGTCGCGTGGGGTGTCGAAGTACGACGACGAGGTGGTCGACGGCAACACGGCCGCCGGCGGCGCCTCCGTGAGCGGGAGGTCCGGCGCGGGTTCGACGGCCGTAGCGGGGTCCGCGGCGGCGAGGGGTGTCAGCGCGACGAGGGCCGCGATCGCGAGGCCGGCGGCGCGGTGTGCGGGCCGTCGTCGGGTGCTGGTCACGGGTCCAGATTCTATGACCGTCCGGGTCGTTCGTGGGCCGGATCCGCCGTGAGACGGGCCGCCGAGGCGAACGCATTCCCCGCAGCCGCTCCCGGCGATGGCGTCTCGCTCCCGGCGTCGCTTGCAGCCGCTCTCGGCGATGGCGTCTCGCTCCTCCCGATGGCGTCTCGCTCGCGAGCTTTCGACAGCCGCGCGCGGACATGTCGTCTCGCGCGCTCATCGGTACGCGCCAGACGCCATGGCGAGAGGCGGCTATGGGAGGCATGGGTAGGGTGCGCAGTGACGCGCGCAGCGCAGGCCCGGGCGGGCCGGAAATGCGGGCGGGGCCGCACCCTCCGGAAGTGGAGGATGCGGCCCCGCCCGCGGCGGCGTCTGGGGCGCCCCGCGTGGAGATGATCAGCGGGCGAACAGCAGTGCGCGCTTGACCTCCTGGATCGCCTGCGTGACCTGGATGCCACGGGGGCACGCGTCGGTGCAGTTGAAGGTGGTGCGGCAGCGCCACACGCCCTCGGCGTCGTTGAGGATCTCGAGACGCTCGGCGGCGCCCTCGTCACGGGAGTCGAAGATGAACCGGTGCGCGTTGACGATGGCCGCCGGCCCGAAGTACGACCCGTCGGCCCAGAACACGGGGCAGGAGGTCGTACAGCAGGCGCAGAGGATGCACTTGGTGGTGTCGTCGAAGCGGGCGCGGTCGGTCTGCGACTGGATGCGCTCGGCGGTCGGCTGGTTGCCGGACGTGATGAGGTACGGCATGACGTCGCGGTACGACTTGAAGAACGGCTCCATGTCGACGTAGAGATCCTTCTCCACCGGCAGGCCGCGCAGCGGCGCCACCGTGATGGTGATGGACTTGCCGTCCTTGGGGAGCATGTCCTTCATGAGGACCTTGCACGCCAGGCGGTTCACGCCGTTGATAAGCATGGCGTCCGACCCGCAGATGCCGTGCGCACAGGACCGGCGGAACGCCAGGGACCCGTCGATGTAGTTCTTGACGTACATCAGCAGGTTGAGCAGACGGTCCGACGGTAGGGCCGGGACCTCGTACTCCTTCCAACCCGCCGAATCCGGATCCTCCGGGTTGAACCGGGCGATCTTCAGCGTGACCATGGTCGAGCCGGGCGGGACGGGACGGTTGTCGGAGCTCGGGTCCCTGCCGTCGGTGGCCTTGGTGGTGTCGACTGCGGTGGTCATCAGTACTTACGCTCCATCGGCTCGTAGCGGGTCTGCACAACCGGCTTCCAGTCCAGCCGGATGTCGGAGAGCAGGTCGAGACCGCCCTCCTTGAACGCCATGGTGTGCTTCATGTATGTCTCGTCGTCGCGGTCAGGGTAGTCCTCGCGGGAGTGACCGCCGCGGGACTCCTTGCGGTTGAGGGCACAGACGACCGTGACCTCCGCCAGCTCCAGCAGGAAGCCCAACTCGACGGCTTCCAAGAGCTCGGTGTTGAAACGCTTGCCCTTGTCCGAGACGGTGACCTCGGCGTAGCGCTTCTTCAGCTCGCGCAGCTCATCGCGGGCCTCGGTGAGCGACTGCTCGGTGCGGAACACCGACGCCTTGTCATCCATCATGGCCTGCATCTGGCTGCGGATGTCGGCGGCGTTCTCCGTGCCGTGCGGGGCGAGCATGCGCTCCATCCAGTCGCGGACCATCTTCTCCGGCTCCTCGGGGAGCTCGACGAACTCGTGGTTCGCAGCGTACTCCGCCGCGGCGATGCCGGCGCGGCGGCCGAAGACGTTGATATCCAGCAGCGAGTTGGTGCCCAGGCGGTTGGAGCCGTGGACGGACACGCAGGCGCACTCACCGGCGGCGTACAGGCCGGGGACGACGTCGGAGTTGTTGCGCAGCACCTCGCCCCGGACGTTGGTCGGGATGCCGCCCATGACGTAGTGGCAGGTGGGGAACACGGGCACGAGCTCGGTTACGGGGTCCACACCGAGGTACGTGCGGGAGAACTCGGTGATGTCGGGCAGCTTCTCCTCGAGCACGTCGGCGCCGAGGTGGGTCACGTCGATGTAGACGTAGTCCTTCTCGGGGCCGGCGCCGCGACCCTCGCGCACCTCGAGGACCATCGAGCGGGCGACGATGTCACGCGGGGCGAGGTCCTTGATGGTGGGGGCGTAGCGCTCCATGAAACGCTCGCCGTCGGCGTTACGCAGGATGCCGCCCTCACCACGGACGGCCTCGGAGATGAGGATGCCCAGGCCGGCCAGGCCCGTCGGGTGGAACTGGTGGAACTCCATGTCCTCCAGCGGCAGGCCCTTGCGGAAGACCACGGCCATGCCGTCACCGGTGAGGGTGTGGGCGTTGGAGGTGGTCTTGTACATACGGCCCGAGCCGCCGGTCGCGAAGACGGTGGCCTTGGAATGGAAGACGTGCAGGTCGCCGGAGGCGAGCTCGTAGGCGACGCAGCCGGTGGCGACGGGGCCGTCGGCGGTCTCCGTGAGGCAGAGGTCCAGGACGTAGAACTCGTTGAAGAACTCGACCTTGTGCTTGACGCAGTTCTGGTAGAGCGTCTGCAGGATCATGTGACCCGTGCGGTCGGCCGCGTAGCAGGCCCGGCGGACGGGCGCCTTGCCGTGGTCACGGGTGTGTCCGCCGAAGCGGCGCTGGTCGATCTTGCCCTCGGGCGTGCGGTTGAACGGCAGGCCCATGTTCTCCAGGTCGATGACGGCGGTGATGGCCTCCTTGGCCATGATCTCCGCGGCGTCCTGGTCGACGAGGTAGTCGCCGCCCTTGACCGTGTCGAACGTGTGCCACTCCCAGTTGTCCTCCTCGACGTTGGCGAGGGCCGCGCACATGCCGCCCTGGGCGGCGCCGGTGTGGGAGCGGGTGGGGTAGAGCTTGGTGAGGACCGCGGTACGGGTACGCGGGCCCGCCTCGATGGCCGCGCGCATGCCTGCGCCGCCCGCGCCGACGATCACTACGTCGTACTGGTGCTGGTGGACCTGACGATCGGTCATGGGTTTCTCAGTGCTCGCTTTCGGAAGGGTGAAGTCCGCCGGCCGGATACTGCCGTCGATCAGATGTCGTAGGCGAGGCCGAAGATGGCGTAGGTGCCCAGGACCAGGGTCAGAACGGTGGCGGCGAGGAGGATCGAGTTGAGCCAGAACCGGGTCGAGTCCTTGCGCGAGTAGTCGGCGATGATGGTGCGGACACCGTTGGCGCCGTGCAGCATCGCCAGCCAGAGCATGAGGATGTCCCAGGTCGCCCAGAACGGGCTCTGCCAGCGATCGGCCACGTAGGCCCAGTCGATGCGGTGGACGCCCTCGTCGATCATGAGGCCGACCGTCAGGTGGCCGAGGGTGAGGATGACCAGCGCGACGCCGGAGAATCGCATGAAGATCCACGCGGTGCGCTCGAAATTGAAGCGCGAGCGGAGGCGCGGGGACCGGGGCTGCGCCAGCGAGGCGGGGCGGTCGTAGGAGGTCTGGAGAACAGGTGCGTCTGCCATGGTGATCGTTCTCCTTAGAGGTGCTCAAAGAGGAGGAAGAGGAGGCGCGCGGTCGCGGCGGCGAAGACCACGACCCAGATCGCGAGGATCGTCCACAGCATCTGGCGCTGGTACTTGGCGCCCTTGGACCAGAAGTCCACCAGGACGATGCGCAGGCCGTTGAGCGCGTGGAACAGCACGAGCGCCACGAGGCCGATCTCCATCAGCCCGACGATCGGCGTCTTGTACGTGTCGATGACCGCGTTGTAGCTCTCCGGGCTCACCGTGACGAGCGACGTGTCGAGCACGTGCACGAAGAGGAAGAAGAAGATCGCGACGCCGGAGATCCGGTGGGCGACCCACGACCACATCCCCGGGTCACCCTTGTAGAGATTGAGCTTCTTTCTGGGGGCCGGACGCGCCGGCGCCTGCGCAGTACTCATGGGCTTGTCGTGCCTCCGAATCGTCTGGGCCTGATGCCATCGGCGCGCGTTCCGGCCCGAGAGCACAGCGGGCGCCTACTAGGACTTTAGACCTGAGATCTGCCTGACGAAAACCAGGGTGGGTACCGTGGTCGGGGCGGGTAATGCCTGTTAGGCGACCCTAAATGAAGTTACCGAGGGGTAGATCGACGTGACGCATGATGAATCCGCAGCACAACGCAGCACTCTTGTCGACACTCTCACGGAAGTGGCACTGGGGGCCGCGCGAAACGCCTACACGCCCTACTCCGGCCTGGGGGTCGGTGCCGCCGCGCTGACCGGGCCTCCGGTCGGCCCTGCCGTCGCGGGAACGGAACCCGGGATCACGCCGCCCCCCGGCCGGGGAGACGGGCGGGATCGGATCGTCGTCGGGTGCAACGTGGAGAACGCCTCCTACGGGTTGACACTGTGTGCCGAGTGTTCGCTCGTGTCGGACCTCCACCGCACCGGAGGCGGGAGGCTGCTCGAGCTCGTCGTCGTCACCCACACCGGCGAGCCGCTCTCGCCGTGCGGGCGCTGCCGGCAGCTCCTCCACGAACACGGCGGCCCCGAGTTGGTCGTCCACACCGCACGCGGCGCGGTGCGCCTCGGCGAGCTCCTCCCGGACGCGTTCGGGCCGGGGGACCTGGCGTGAGCGCGCGGGTCGGTCCGGCGCGACGCCATGACGCCGTGCGGATCATCGAGGCGAAGAGGGACGGACGGGAGCTCGACGACGACGAGATCGACTGGATCGTCGAGGGGTTCACCAGCGGGGCCGTCGCGCCCGAGCAGATGTCCGCGCTCGCGATGGCGATCTATTTCCGCGGGATGACCGACCACGAGATCTCCCGGTGGACCTCTGCCATGGTGCGCTCGGGCACCCGACTGGACCTGTCCACCGTGACCCGCGGCGACGCCGTGGTGCCGACCGTCGACAAGCACTCGACCGGCGGGGTGGGCGACGCGATCACCCTCGTGCTCACGCCGCTGCTCGCGACCTGGGACGTCGCCGTGCCGCAGCTGTCCGGTCGCGGACTCGGCCACACGGGCGGCACGCTCGACAAACTCGAGTCGATCCCCGGGTGGCGCGCGGACCTCGACGCCGACGAACTGCGGGCCGTCCTGACGCGGACGGGGGCCGTGATCTGCGCTGCCGGGGCGGACCTCGCCCCCGCCGACCGGGCCCTCTACGCGCTCCGAGACGTCACCGGCACCGTCGCGTCCATCCCGATGATCGCGGCGTCCATCATGAGCAAGAAGATCGCCGAGGGCACCGGAGCGCTGGTGTTGGACGTGAAGTTCGGCTCCGGCGCGTTCCTGCCCGCCCCCGCCGACGCCCGCGAGCTGGCGCGGGTGATGGTCGGGATCGGCGCCGCCGCCGGTGTGCGGACCAGCGCCCTGGTGACCGCCAACCACACGCCGCTCGGTCGCGCCGTGGGCAACGCGCTCGAGGTGGCTGAGGCGCGGGAGATCCTCGCCGGCGGGGGGCCCGCCGACATGGTCGACCTCACCTGCGCGCTGGCGCTGGAGGCGCTCGCCGCGGTGGGGATCCCGGACGCCGACCCGCGTGCCCGGCTGGCGGACGGGCGGGCCATGGACGCCTACCGGGCGATGATCTCCGCGCAGGGCGGGGACCCGGACGCGGTCCCACCGCGGGCGGCGCACGTCGCACAGGTGCGGGCCCCGGCGTCGGGTCCGATCAGGTGGGACGCTCTCGGGGTCGGTCGCGCATCGTGGTTGTCCGGGGCGGGGCGCACCGGCCCCGGCGAGACGGTCGACCACGCCGCCGGCGTCCTGCTGGACCGCGTCGAGGGCGAGGTGGTCAGCGCCGGGGACGTGGTGGCCTCCGTCCACGCGGGCGACGCGGCACGGTTGCCCGCCGCCGTCGACGAGCTCCGGGCCGCCCTGGGGACGGGCCCTGGGCGCGGTCCCGCGGGGGAGGTCGCCGACCGCCTGCGCGGGTGGTGACCCGTCAGGCCATGTCGGGGGTGGTGACGAGCTTCTCGACGTCGTCGACGAGGTCGCGCCACTCGGTTGCCTCGTCGTCGAACGGTGCGGTCGGCTCGAGCAGCCTGGCGTCGTCGGGGTTGAGCACGTAGTGCAGGAACCGACGCAGCGCCGAGCCGCGGCCGGTGACCGACGCCTCGAGCTCGGCGTCGCCGACATAGTTGGCGAGGTCGGTGATGAGTTCCACGGCCAGGCCGAGCTGGTCGGAGTCGACCATGTCGGGGCCGACCTCGATGTCGCGGTCGAGCCCCGCCAGGACGTAGGCGTTGTCGTCGGTGACGTGGACGTCGAGGCTGCCGTCGACCGCGGCGAGCTTGACGCGCTCGTACGTGGCCACCCTGCTGAGCGTCGCGTCGTCGTTGTCCGCCAGGAAGCGGGCCAGGCCGCGGGGGCTGGTGAAGACGTAGGCCTGGTCGCCGTCCCCGAGGAACACGGGGCGGTCCCCGAGGTAGCAACGCAGGCTGAGGTACTCCTGATCGGAGAACACGATCTTGACGGGGTCGATACCGACGCTCTCCCACAGGGAGCCCTCGGGGTAGCCGGTGGGTGCGGGCTCGGGCTCCGGCTCCGGCTCGGGGAGTGCAGCCTCGGCGGTCGCGAGGTCGCGGCGGGCACGCTCGACCTCGCCGCGGTCGAGGTCGGGGGTGGCCATGACGTCCTGGATGGCGTCGAGGACGTCGTCCCAGCCCTTGGCGACGGTCTTGCGGATGGACTTCCACAGCTTGAGCCCGTCGCGGCCGTAGAACTCGTCCATGCCGTGCGTGACGGACGCCAGGACGGGATTGCCGTTGAAGAACTTGGTCACGGTGTCGAGTTCGCACACCTCGCCGATCGAGCGGGCGATCGCGAAGGACTGGTCGATCTCGTCGACCGAGGACTCGGTGGGGTTCTCGCCGAGCAGTTCGAGGACGCCGACCAGGTCGTAGCAGTTCTCGTCGGCGGCGCGGAAGTCGAGGACGTCGGACTGTGCGAACTGCTCCCACGAGGGGTGGTCCTGCAGGTCGTGCTCGGCGCCGCTGCGCACCAGCGCCAGGAGTTCGGCCGTCGAGTCGAACGCGTAGAGATCGTCACCGAGGCCCAGGAACGCCTCCCAGTCGTCGTTGTCCTCGCGCCAGCTGGGTGCCCAGAGGGTCGTGACGTCTCCCTCCGGGAGACCGAGCTCGATCGGGACGATGTCCTTGGCCATGCTGGTCAGCATATCCACGCCCGCTCAGCCGGTGCCACGGCCCGCCCGGGTGGCGTCCGGGTGCCGGCGGGCGGCGTCCTCGGCGGCGCCCCTACGACCGATCACCGCGAGCGCCACCGAGCCCGACACCAGCTCGGCGCGTCGCGCGTTGGCCTGTTCGACGGCGTCCGCGGTGGCCTCGAGGATCGACGCGGCGACCGTCTCCGAGCCGTGGCGGCGCAGGCCGGATGCCAAGACGAGATCGATCACGGTCCCGCCGGAGTCCGCGGTGGCGGTGGCGAGCTGGTCGCGGCTGCTGGACACCACGCGCAGCGTCTCCAGCTGGTCGTGGGCGGACTCCCATTCGGCCGCGATCCCGCGCAGACGGTCGAGGAAGGCCTCCACGTCCAGTCCGCCGCCGCTCACGAGACGGTCTCCCGCAGCTCGTCGTCGTCCCACTGCCACTCGTCACGACCGTGTCCGTCACCCTCCTCGGCGGCGAGGCGTTCGAGGAGTTCGCGGGCGTCGCCCGCCGCGGCGGTGAGCGTGCGCAGGACCGCCCGCGCCACCTCCGTAGACGGGCGGTCCAGCAGGTCAGCAGGCAGGGCCAGACCCACCGGCACGCCGTCGGTACCGACCTCGGCGACCACGCCGGTCATGGGGTCGGTGCGACGGCAGGTGTCGCGGGTCATCCGCCTGTCGGGCGGTAGAAACCGTAGAAGGACATGCCTATATTGTCGGTGCGCAGGCCCGATACCGCTACAGGGTCCCCGGCCTCCACGATCTGCCCGTTGCCGATGTACATGGCGACGTGACCGTCCCACACCAGCAGGTCACCAGGCATGAGGTCCTGCGCCGACACCTGGACGCCGACGCCCTGTTCCTGGGCCAGCCGGGGGATCTCCACTCCGGCGTCCCGGTACGCCCACTGCGTGAGCCCGCTGCAGTCGAGCCCCTGCCCCGGGGTCGTGCCGCCCCACACGTAGGGCACGCCCTGCTGGCTGAGCGCGTTACGCACCGCCCCGGCGGCCTGTTCGTTGGGGGCGGTGACGACCGAGCCGTCGGGCAGCGTGACCTCGGTACCGCCGCCGATCAGACCGGAACCGGCGTCCCCGAAGCCCACTGAACCGGGCGCCGCGGTCGCCGCCCCCTCGGACGATCCGCCGTACCCGTCCGGCGACGCCGTCGCACCCACAGAGCCGCCACCCGCGGAGTAGGCTCCGCCTGCGCCGCCGTGAGCCCCGCCCGCCGCGCTGTCGGCGGCGGTGATCGCGCCCGGTCCCGACCCCGAGTAGGCGACCGTGGTTGCGTTGATCGCGCCGCCGGTGCTGCTGTCCGCGGCGAGCGCGCCCGGCATGCGCGGCGCCGGCGGAATGCCCGCGGCGATCGCCCGCATTTCCGCGGTGGGGATTCTGAGTTCGTTCTGCACGCGCTCGGCTACCTGTATCCCGCGCGCGAGGTGCTCTGCGGCCAGGCCGAGCAGCGCACCCTGCCCGGCCGGGGTCACCAGCGCCGGACCGAGGGCGGCGGCGCGGGCGAGGAACTGCTGGACGATGCCGATCACCTCGACGGTGCCGCGGACCACGATCTCCGCCGCGACCGCGGTGACGCGCGCGATCTCCGCCGCGGACTCCCCGAGCGCGCCCATGGTCCGTCCGACCTCCGCGATCGAGTGGGCCGCACCGAGGGAGGCGAGCGAGTTCCACGATTCGGACAACAGCCGCTCGAGGGGCGGCCCCATCTGCTGGGCCACCTCGAGGCCCTCGCTGACCGGCCGCATGATGTCGCGGGCCTCGCCGGGGACGAACTCCTCGGCGGACAGCAGGTCGAGGATCTGCTTTATGGGGCCCGCGTAGGCCAACGCGTCGGCGATCACCGGATCACACCCACCTCTCGGTCATGTCGAGCCCCGCTGGGCCCGCACCCGCCGCTCCCGGGCCCCCGGTGCCCGCCGCACCGATCATGGCCGCGCCCGCGGCGTCGGACTCCTCGAACAGACGGCCGGTCTGCAGCACCAGGTCGCCGGCGGCGTCCGTGACGCGCGTGAGGCCTGCCAGCACCTCGCGATGCCGTGCGGTGGCGGCCAGCAACGCGGACATGAAGTCGGCCCCGACCGGACCCACGACCGGTGCGACCGCGTCGATCGGCACCGCGTCGACCGCCTCGAGCGCGCTCCCCAGCGTGTCGGCCAGGGTGGTCAGCCCCGTGCCCAGTTCCCGTAAACCGTCGACATCGACATCGATCGCCCCGTCCGCCATGGCCTCGTCCCCTCAACGCCGTCTTCTCGTCCGTCACAGGGTTCGACGCGCAGGGGAGGCGATCCGGTTCCACCCGGTCCGCGATTTGTCCGGTGTGGAATCCTGACGGGCATGGACATCATCGTCGTGGACCACCCGCTGGTCGGGGACCGGCTCCGAACCCTGCGGGATTCCGCCACCGACACCGCCGGGTTCCGGGCCGCGATGGACGCGCTCGGGACCATGCTCTGTTACGAGGCGTTCCGCTCGATCCCGACGAAGCAGGTCCCGGTGACCACCCCCATCGTCGAAACGACGGGGGTGGCCGTGGACGGCGTGCCGCTGGTCGTCCCGGTCCTGCGCGCGGGCCTGGGCCTGCTGGACCCGGCCACCCGGCTGCTGCCCGGGGCGCAGGTCGGGTTCATCGGCCTGGCCCGCGATGAGGAGAGCCACGAGCCGGTGTCGTATCTGTGCTCGCTGCCCGAGGACCTCGCCGGACGCCACGTGGTGGTGCTCGACCCGATGCTCGCGACCGGCGGCTCGCTGGTCACGACGTTGGAGACGCTCGCGGCGCGGGGCGCGACCGGCCTGACGGTGGTGTGCGTCCTGTGCGCGCCGGAGGGGATCGAGGCCGTGCGCGAGTCTGGCCTGGCGGCGACGCTGGTCACCGCGACGATCGACGAGCGCCTCGACGAGAACGCCTTCATCGTCCCCGGCCTGGGCGACGCGGGCGACCGCCTCTTCGGCCCCCGCTGAACGGCGGTCCCGTCTGACGCGAGCCCCCCGCAGACGCGAGCCCCCGCAGACGCGAGCCCCCGCAGACGCGAGCCTCCCGCCGACGCGAGACCCCGTCTGACGCCCGCCGGTCAGCCCACGTCGCGGCGGGCCACGGCCACGGCGACGGCGTCGGCCACCGCCTCTCCCAGCATCGCCAGCCGACGCTCGGCGTCGTCCCGGTCCGCCGGCGACGGCGCGGCCGGGGTCCACGCCTCCACGTAGGTCTTGAGCAGGGGCTCCGTACCTGAGGGGCGCACCACCGCGCGCGCACCGTCGACATCCACGCGCAGGCCCGCCGTGCCGTCGAGCGCGCGCACCCTGCCGACGGTGGCGAGCAGCGCGCCCACCCGGTCCAGCACGGCCACCGGGTCCGTCCCCGAGGCCAGCGGCAGCGGGACGTTGTGCCGCGTGTGCGCCCCGAACTCCCCGGCGAGCGCATCAAGCCGCGCGGCGACAGACGGGCCACCGGAGCCGACCATCGCGCACCACGCCGCGGCCGCCGCGATCCCGTCCTTGTCGGCCACGACGTCCGGCAGCACGCAGTGCCCGATGGCCTCCTCGTAGGCGTACCGCAGCGGCTCGCCGGCCCGCACGAGCCACTTGAACCCGGTCAGCGTCTCGACGTACCGCCCGCCGCGCGCAGGAACCAGCAGGGACGGTAGTCGCGAGGACACGATCGTCGACGCCACGACCGGCACCCTCGTATCGGCATCCGCGGGCGCTTCCGATCCGCCGTCCGTTCCCGGCACGTCGCCCGCCCCCGGGCTGGCGTCCGTCCCCGGGCCCCCGCCCGCGCCGGGGAGTGGCGCGCGCAGCAGATGATCGGCCAGGACCGCCCCGGTCTCGTCGCCGTCGAGCATCCGCCAACGCCCGTCCGGGCCGACCAGGCCGACAGCGCAGCGATCGGCGTCAGGGTCGAGCGCGATCGCCACGTCGGCGTCGATCCGCGCCGCGAGTTCCATCAGCCGCGCCGTCGTGTCGGGCATCTCGGGGTTCGGCGAGGCGACGGTGGGAAAGTCCGGGTCGGGGACGGCCTGCTCGCGCACCAACGTCACATCGTCCACACCGATGCCGGCCAGGACGCGGACGCAGAGATCGCCGCCGACCCCGTGGACGGGGGTCAGGGCCACGCGGGGCGGCCGACCCGGCCGGGGCAGTGCCGCGACGACGGAGGCCACGTAGTCGTCGACCAGCATGGGGTCCACCCGCACCGACCCACGGGCGGGGTCGGTGCGCGCCGACGCGGGTACCGCCGTGGGGACCGTGACCCCCCCGCGCGCCGCGGCGCGCAGGTGCCGCTCGATGTGGGCGTCGGTGGGCGGGATGATCTGCGCGCCCCCGCGCCCGTAGACCTTGACGCCGTTGTCTCCGGCCAGGTTGTGGGACGCGGTCACCATGAGCCCGCCGGCGGCGCCGCGCGCGCGGACCGCCGCGGCGATCACCGGGGTGGCCACGGGGCCTCCGGGGACGACGACGACGAGGTCGTGCGCCGCCAACACCGCAGCCGCGACGTCGACGAATCGGGCGGACCCGTGCCGGGCGTCTCCGCCCACGATGACCGTCGAACCGGAGGGTTCATGTTCGCGTAGGTGCCGGGCGACGGCGGTGGCGACCAGGGCGACGGTCCGGTCGTTCATCTCGTCGGGCCCGGGCCCGAGGGGAGCGCGGACGCCGGCGGTGCCGAAGGTCAGGGTCACGGGCTGCTCCGTCGGTTCCTCGCGGTGGGCGTGGGCGATCAGGTCCGGGAGACGACCGGGACGAGCGCCCGCAGCGCCCCGGTGAGGCGGGCGGATCCGGCGGCGCCGGCGGCCAGGACCTCGGCGTGGTCGAGGGGCTGGCCGGTGACGCCGGCGGCGAGGTTGGTCACCAGCGACACGGCGACCACGTCCAACCCCAACGCGCGGGCGGTGATGGTCTCGGGCACCGTCGACATGCCCACGAGGTCCGCGCCGAGGGCCCGCAGCATCGTGATCTCGGCCGGGGTCTCGTACTGCGGTCCGGGCATCGCGGCGTAGACGCCCTCGGCGGCCGCGATGGCGTCGGTGGCCGCGGCGCGCAGCCGCGGGGAGTAGGCGTCCACCATGTCGACGAACAGCGGCCCGGTCAGCGGCGAGCGCCCGGTGAGGTTGAGGTGGTCGCGGATGAGAACGAGGTCCCCGACGGCCATGTCGTCCCGCAGGCCACCGGCGGCGTTGGTGAGCACCAGCGTGCGGGCGCCGACCGCGGCCGCGACGTGGGCGGGGTGGACGACGGGCGCGGTGTCCGCGCCCTCGTAGAGGTGGGTGCGGCCGGCCACTGACAGCAGCGGCACGCCGTCGACGAGGCAACTGGTCACGGCGCCGCGGTGACCGGCGGCCGTGGGGGTGACGAACCCGGGCAGGTCGGCGGCCGCGACGGTCACGGCCGTGCCCGGGTCGGCGAGCCCGGCGACGACCTCGGACCACCCCGAGCCCAACACGAGCGCGACGTCGTGGCGGTCGCGACCGCTCAGGCGCGCGATCTGTGCGGACGCGTCGCGGGCGTCGTCGGTGGGGGAGAGCAGGGGCGCCATCGTCTGCTCAGGCGCCCGGGCCGACGTTGCGTGATTCCCGCGTGCGCAGTTCGTGCACGTACTGGTCGGGGGCGCCCGCGCACTCGGCGGCGTCGGCGAGCAGACCGAGGTACCTCGCCGACGGCAACCCGCCCTCGAAGGCGTCCATGACGTACAACCACGCGAGCACGGTGTCGTCTGTGCCGGTGCCGGTGGGGGTGGTGGTGTCCACGGCGAACTCGGACTCCTGGGCATCGACCGGGGGACCGTCGGGCACCGTCGGCCGGCGGGTGACGCGGACCCGGATCTTGCGCGCGGGCATCTCGTCGGTGCCCTCCCAGCGGTCGAGTGCCCGGACGTCCTCCTCGGGGACGTCGTAGAGCACCACGAAGACCCTCGACCCCTGGTCCGGTACGACCGTGGCGACGGCGCCCTGCCAGGTGGGATCGTCCCCGGCGAAGGTGAGGCGCCAGCCGTCCACCCACCCGGTCCCGGCGAAGGGGGAGTGCGGCGCGCGGGTGTTCATCTGATCGGGATGCATGTTCGTCCCGTACGCGGCGTAAAGAGGCACGGTCACAACCCTAGTCCCTGGGGGCGGCACCGGGCCCGACGTCCTCGGCCCCGATCGGATCGTTCGACTACCGTGTACGGCGGACGTGACGCGGTCCGCCACAGCGGGGCGCGGCGCTCGGCCCTTACCCCAGCGAGCCGTGGAGGACATGTGACGCAACGCATCATCATCATCGGCGGCGGACCCGCCGGCTACGAGGCGGCGCTGGTCGCCGCCCAGTACGGTGCGGACGTCACGATCGTCGACGCGGACGGCATCGGCGGCAACTGTGTGCTCAGCGACTGCGTGCCGTCCAAGACGTTCATCGCCACCACGGGCGTCCGCACGGACATGCGTCGCGCAGAGGAGATGGGCGTCCAGGCTCACTTCGACCCCACCGCATACAAGCTGGGGCAGGTCAACGGGAGGGTCAAGTCCCTGGCCCGCGCGCAGTCCGCCGACATCCGGGCGCAGCTGCAGCGAGAGGGCGTGCGGCTGATCTCCGGCTGGGCGCGTCTGCACGACTCGCAGCCGGGCATGGCCTCGCACCGGGTGGCAGTGACCTTCGAGAACGGGCAGGAGAAGATCTTCGACGCCGACGTGGTCCTCATGGCCACCGGGTCCAGCCCGCGCGTGCTCCGGGGCGCCGAGCCCGACGGTGAGCGGATCCTCAACTGGCGTCAGCTCTATGACCTCACCGAGCTGCCCACCCACCTGGTCGTGATCGGCTCGGGCGTCACCGGTGCCGAGTTCGTCTCGGCGTTCACCGAGATGGGCGTCAAGGTCACCATGGTCTCCAGTCGAGACCGGGTGCTGCCGCACGAGGACGCCGACGCCGCCCTGGTGCTGGAGGAGGCACTGAGCGAGCGTGGCGTGTCGCTGGTCAAGCACGCGCGCGCCGACGCGGTCGAGCACTTCGAGGACGGCATCATCGTCCGCCTCGGTGACGGGCGCACGGTCAAGGGCTCGCACGCCCTCATCTGTGTCGGGTCGGTGCCCAACACGCAGGGCCTCGGTTTGGAGAACGCGGGCGTCGAGTTGCAGTCCAGTGGCCATATCAAGGTCGACCGCGTCTCCCGCACCACCGCCCCGGGCATCTACGCCGGTGGCGACTGCACGGACCTGTTCCCGCTGGCTTCGGTGGCAGCCATGCAGGGCCGCATCGCGATGTACCACGCGCTCGGCGAGGGCGTGAACCCCATCAAGCTGCGGACCGTGGCCTCCGCGGTGTTCACGCGGCCCGAGATCGCCACGGTCGGCATCTCGCACGCGCAGATCGAGAGCGGCGAGGTCCCCGCCCGCGTCGAGGTCATGCCGCTGGCCGGCAACCCGCGGGCCAAGATGCGCAGCCTGCGGCGCGGCTTCGTCAAGCTCTTCTGTCGCCCGGCCTCCGGCGTGGTGATCGGCGGCGTGGTCGTGGCCCCCACGGCGTCCGAGCTGATCCTGCCGATCTCGGTGGCGGTCCGGAATCAGCTGACGGTGGGCGACCTCGCGGGGTCGTTCTCGGTCTACCCGTCGATGACGGGCACGATCACCGAGGCGGCGCGCCAGCTCATGCGCCACGACGACCTGGACTGATCGCGTCCGCCGGGCTCAGCCCTCGGCGTCCGCCCAGCAGAGCGTGCGCTCGACCGCGTCGTTCCACCGCGCGAGCAGCCGTTCGCGCTCCTGCCCGGGCATCTGCGGCGACCAGCGGCAGTCCTCCCGCCACAACTCGCGTAGGCGGTCGGGCGAATCCCACTGACCCACCGCCAACCCGGCCGCGAACGCGGCCCCGAGCGCGGTGGTCTCGGTGACCTGGGGCCGGATCACGTCCACGCCGAGGATGTCGGCCTGGAACTGCATGAGGTAGTCGTTGACCACCATCCCGCCGTCGACGCGCAGCGAATCCGCGGACTCACCGGCGTCGGCCACCATCGCGTCGGTCATCTCGCGGGTCTGGAACGCGGTCGCCTCCAGGGCCGCTCGGGCCAGGTGCGCGCGCGTGTGGAAGCGGGTGAGCCCCACCATCGCGCCACGGGCGTCCGGCCGCCAGCGCGGGGCCAGCAGCCCCGAGAACGCGGGCACCAGATAACAGTCCCCGTTGTCCTCGAGCGACTTGGCCAAACCCTCCGTCTCGCCCGCGGTGGAGATCACCCCGAGGTTGTCACGCAGCCACTGCACCAACGACCCGGCCACGGCCACCGAGCCCTCCAGCGCGTAGACCGGGTCGTCGTCCCCGAGCTGGTAGGCCACGGTGGTGAGCAGGCCGTTGTCGCTGAACTGAGGCGTCGTTCCCGTGTTGAGCAAGAGGAACGCGCCCGTTCCGTAGGTGTTCTTGGCCTCGCCGGGCTCGAAGCAGGTCTGGCCGAACATCGCGGCCTGCTGATCGCCGAGGATCCCCGCTATGGGCGTACCGCCGAACATTCTGCGCCGGGCCACGTGACCCAGCACCCCGGAGGAGGGGACGATCTCCGGGAGCATCGCGCGGGGCACACCGATCTCGCGACAGAGTTCCTCGCTCCACTGCAGGGTCCGCAGGTCCATGAGCAGAGTGCGCGACGCGTTGGTGACATCCGTGACGTGGAGGGCCTCCTCGCCGTCGTCACCCCCACGCCTCCCACCGGTCAGGTTCCACACCAGCCACGAGTCGATGGTCCCCGCCAGCAGTTCCCCGGCCTCCGCGCGCTCGGTGCCGCGCTCTCCCCGGGAATCGAGGTGATCGAGGATCCACCGGATCTTGGGCCCGGCGAAGTAGGTCGACAGGGGCAGCCCGGTGACATCTCGGAAGCGGTCGTCTCCGTCGGGGTGTCCGTCGGCGAGGCGCGCACAGAGCCCCGACGTGCGCGTGTCCTGCCAGACGATCGCGTTGTAGACGGGCTCGCCGGTGACCCGGTCCCACACCACGGTCGTCTCGCGCTGGTTGGTGATGCCGATCGCGGTGACCGCCGCCGGCTCGAGGTCCACCCGGCCCGCCACCTGGCCCATCGCGGTGCGAACGTTCGCCCAGATCTCCATCGGATCGTGCTCCACCCACCCCGCGCGCGGGAGGACCTGGCGGTGCTCCACCTGGACCGTCGCCGCGGGGACCGGCATGCCCTGGTTGTCGAAGAGTATCGCCCGCGTCGACGTGGTGCCCTGGTCGATCGCCAGAATGTAGGTGTTCCTAGTCACGTGCCCAAGACTACGTCCGGTCGGGCGTAGAGTCGGGTCCGACCGACCGAACCACACGCCCGGCCGCGGAGGGAGCGTCCATGCGCACGACCAGGTCCAGATCCGTCCTCGGACCCGACCGCCGCGCCGAGGACTGGCGCAGGCTGGAGGAGGACACGTTCGACGTCGTGGTCGTCGGCGGCGGCGTGGTCGGCACGGGCAGTGCGCTGGACGCCGCCACCCGCGGGCTCAACGTGGCGCTCGTCGAGGCCCGCGACTTCGCGGCGGGCACCTCCTCCCGCAGCTCCAAGATGTTCCACGGCGGGCTGCGCTACCTCGAGCAACTCGACTTCGGCCTGGTCGCCGAGGCGCTGCACGAGCGGGAGCTCAGCATGACGCGTCTGGCGCCGCACCTCGTCACCCCGCTGAAGTTCCTCTTCCCCCTGACCCGCCGCTTCTGGGAACGCCCGTACATGGCCGCCGGCTTTGTGCTCTACGACGTGATGGGTGGTGCGAAGAGCGTCCCCCCGCAGAAGCACTACAGCCGGGCCGGCGCCCGTCGCGTGGCCCCCGGGCTGCGGGAGGACGCCGTGGTGGGCGGGATCCGCTACTGGGACAGCCTCGTCGACGACGCGAGGCACACCCTCACCCTGGCCCGGACGGCCGCGCACCACGGGGCGGTCGTGGCCAACTCGACCCAGGTGATCGGCTACCTCCGTGAGGGGGACCGGGTCACCGGCGTGCGCGTCCGCGACGCGGAGACCGGGCACGAGACCGACGTGCGGGCCCGTGTCGTGCTCAACGCGGCCGGCGTGTGGACCGACCAGCTGCAGCGGATGCTCGGGGAGGAGGGCGGTTTCACCGTCCGGGCGTCCAAGGGCGTGCACATCGTCGTGGACCGCGACAGGGTCGACTCCGAGGCGGCGCTGATCCTGCGCACCGAGAAGTCCGTGCTGTTCGTCATCCCGTGGGGCGAGTACTGGATCATCGGCACCACCGATACCGACTGGCAGCTCGACCTGGCCCACCCGGCGGCCACCGGAGCGGACATCGAGTACATCCTCGGCCACGTCAACTCCGTGCTCACCACGCCCATTCGCCGCGAGGACGTGCGTGGCGTCTACGCGGGGCTGCGACCGCTGCTGTCGGGCGGCGCGGACTCCACCGCCAAGCTCTCGCGCGAGCACGCGGTGATGACCGTCGCCCCCGGGGCCGTGGTGGTGGCGGGCGGCAAGTACACGACCTACCGCGTGATGGCCGCCGACGCGGTCGACGCGGCGGTGTCCGAGCTGGGCGAGCGGGCCGCGTCGGTACCGCCCTCGACCACCGAGCGGATCCCGCTCCTGGGCGCCGACGGGTATCCGGCGATGGTCAACCGCGCCGACCGGATCGCCGATCACTACGAGATCCGCGAGGACCAGATGCAGCACCTGCTCGGCCGCTACGGCACGCTGGCCGAGGACGTCCTCGACCTGGCGGCGGACCGCCCCGACCTGCTCGATCCTGTCGGCGGGGCCGAGCGCTACCTGCGCGTGGAGATCGTCTACGCCGCCCAGGCCGAGGCGGTCCTGCATCTCGAGGACGTCCTGGTCCGCCGCACGCGGATCTCGATGGAGTACCAGCACGGAGGCGTCGACTGCGCGCGCGAGGTCGCCGACCTCATGGCCGGGTTGCTCGGATGGGACCCGGACCGCGTCGCGCGCGAGGTGGAGCTTTTCGAGCGGCGGATCGTCGCCGAGCGGGCGAGCCAGGTGGTGGAGTCCGACGACGAGGCGGACGAGTTCCTCAGGAGTGTGCCCGAGGTCCGCGAATTCCTGGTGGACGCGGCGTTCGATCCCGCCAGCGCGGAGCCCGTGGTCGAGCACTCGGCCGGCCCGGGGGCCTGAGACCCGCCGACGCCGGGCGGTAGGACCCCACAACCGCGAAATCCGCTACTCCGGCCGGGGATCCGCTACGCCTGCGGGGGTAGCGGATCCCCGGCCGGAGTAGCGGATTCCGGGGGTGGGTCGTCGACGGCGCGGACGGGTCCCGCCCGCGCCGTCAGCGGATCACTTGATCTCGCAGAGAACCGTGCCCTGGGTGACGGGGGCACCGGCGTCCACGGACAGGTCGGTGACGACGCCGTCCTTGTGGGCGGTGACGGGGTTCTCCATCTTCATGGCCTCGAGCACGGCCACGAGCTCGCCGGCCTTGACCTCCTGGCCCTCGGAGACGGCGACCTTGACGACGGTGCCCTGCATGGGCGCCGACACGGCGTCACCGGACGCGGCCGCACCGGCGGCGCCGCCGCGGGTCCGGGACTTGGCCCTGCGGCGGACGGTGCCGCCGGCGTGCGAACCACCGAACGCGAGGTCGCCGGGCAGCGAGACCTCGACGCGACGACCGTCCACCTCGACGACGACCTTCTTGCGCTCGACGGGCTCGTCATCGTCGGCCGGGGCACCGGTGGGCGTCCACGGCTCGATCGGGTTCTCCCACTCCTCCTCGATCCACTTGGTGTAGACGTCGAACTTCTTGCCGTCGCCGACGAACGCGGGGTGGGTGACGATGTGCTGGTGGAACGGCAGGACGGTGGCCATGCCCTCGATCTTGTACTCGGCCAGGGCGCGGGCCGAGCGGGCGAGCGCCTGGTCGCGGTCCTCGCCCCACACGATGAGCTTGGCGAGCATCGAGTCGAACTGGCCGCCGATGGTGTCGCCCTGCTCGACGCCGGAGTCCATGCGCACGCCCGGGCCGGTGGGCTCGTGGTAGGCGGTGATGGTGCCGGGGGCGGGCAGGAAGTTGCGGCCCGCGTCCTCGCCGTTGATACGGAACTCGAACGCCACGCCGCGGGGCTCGGGGTCCTCGGTGAACTCGAGCACCTCGCCCTCGGCGATCTTAAACTGCTGCAGGACCAGGTCGATGCCCGCGGTCTCCTCGGTGACCGGGTGCTCGACCTGCAGGCGGGTGTTGACCTCAAGGAAGGAGATCGTGTCGCCCTGGACCATGTACTCGACAGTGCCGGCACCGTAGTAGCCGGCCTCCTTGCAGATGGCCTTGGCGGAGTCGTGGATGCGCTTGCGCTGCTCGTCGGTGAGGAACGGCGCCGGGGCCTCCTCGACGAGCTTCTGGAAGCGACGCTGCAGGGTGCAGTCGCGGGTACCGGCGACGATGACGTTGCCGTGCTGGTCGGCGAGGACCTGCGCCTCGACGTGGCGGGCCTTGTCGAGGTACTGCTCGACGAAGCACTCGCCACGACCGAAGGCGGCGGTGGCCTCACGGGTGGCCGACTCGAAGAGCTCGGCGACCTCCTCCATCTTGTGGGCGACCTTCATGCCGCGTCCGCCGCCACCGAAGGCGGCCTTGATGGCGATGGG
Organism: Dietzia papillomatosis NBRC 105045; assembly: GCF_001570845.1. Taxonomy (NCBI): domain Bacteria; kingdom Bacillati; phylum Actinomycetota; class Actinomycetes; order Mycobacteriales; family Dietziaceae; genus Dietzia; species Dietzia papillomatosis. The sequence goes on from NZ_BCSL01000006.1 coordinate 99,083, forward strand.
CAGGCCGTACTGCTCGGCGAACTTGACGACCTCGTCAGCGTTCGCGACCGGGTCCTTGGTGCCGGCGGCCATGGGGGCGTTGGCCCGCTCTGCGATGTGGCGGGCGGTGACCTTGTCGCCGAGGTCGCGGATGGCCTGCGGCGGGGGCCCGATCCAGATGAGGCCGGCGTCGATGACGGCCTGCGCGAAGTCGGCGTTCTCGGACAGGAAGCCGTATCCTGGGTGGATCGCGTCGGCGCCGGACTTGGCGGCGGCGTCGAGGATCTTGTCGAAGACCAGGTAGGACTCCGCGGAAGTGGTGCCCCCCAGGGCGAAGGCCTCGTCGGCCAGCTTGACGAACAGGGCGTCGGCATCGGGCTCGGCGTACACCGCCACGCTGGCCAGGCCGGCGTCCTTCGCCGCGCGGATCACACGGACGGCGATCTCGCCGCGGTTGGCGACGAGGACCTTGGTGATGTGAGAGCTGGCATGACTGGGCACTCAGGGCCTCCTGGTGATGGACGTCTTTACTGGCGGTCGGCCGGGAGGCCCACCGAGTTCTTCCGCAGTCTAATGAGAGGCCTCCCTCATGTGTGGTGTTGGGGTCGGCGGTCCGACCGCCGGGGGCGGACCCCGATGGCCCGTGGCCGGGGTGACCTGCAGGTTCCGAACGGGGGTGGCGGGGTCAGCCGCGCAGCTCGGGGCGCCAGACGCGGTGCGCGTTGATCCCCGCGGCCTCCAGCAGGCGGCGCAGCAGCGGCAGGCTGAGGCCGATCACGCTCGACGGGTCGCCCTCGATCCGGTCGATGAACCAGCCGCCGAGCGACTCGATCGTGAACGCGCCCGCGCATTCCAGGGGCTCGCCGGTGCGCAGGTACACGTCGAGGTCGGCGTCGGACGGGGCGCCGAAGTGCACCGTGGTGTCGGAGGTGTCCGAGTCGGAGAAGGTCACGGCGTAAGGGGCGTCGTCGGCGAGGTCGGCGACGATGAGCGCATGCCCGGTGAGCAGGACGCCGTGGCGACCGCGCATCTTGTGCCACCGCTCGAGCGCGCGCTCGTAGGTGTGCGGTTTGCCCTCGAGGCGACCGTCGACCAGCAGCATGGAGTCGCACCCCACGACGATCAGGGTGTCCGCCCCCGCCGACCGCGCCTCCTCTGCGAGCTGCGCGCCCTCGCGGTGCAGGACATCCTCCGCCTTCGCGCGGGCCAGCTCCTCGACGACCCGCACGTGCGGTGTCCCCGTGGGCAGTGCAGCCTGGAGCGCGTCCTCGTCGACCTCCGGGTGCCGGACGAGCGGGTCGACACCGGCCTGCTCGAGGATGTGGAGACGGGACGGGGAGGCGGAGGCGAGGACGAACGCGATCATGGGCTAGAGCGTAGCCACGTGCTCACGAGCGCGGCAGCAGCATGGTGACGGTCAGCGTGGTGGGCTCGAGGGCGCGGACCCTGTGTCGGAGCTTGGCGGTGAGGTGCACGATCTCGCCGGGGCGCAGGTCGAGGGTGCGGTCCGGCAACCCGAACTCGACGCGGCCGCGCAGCAGCTGCACGAGGATCGGGTGGAAGGCGGCGTGATCCGCTAGTTCCTGACCCTCGGCGAACTCGAACGCCACGACCTTGGTCGTCTCGTCCTGGTGGATGACGGTGGCGCCGGGACGGTCCGCCGACGGTTCGGCGCGTCCGATGATCCCCGTGTGATGGGTGGCGGTGCCCTCGTCGGTGCCCGCGCGCCTGCCGTGCTCGCGGTCCTCGGACATGCGACCCCCTCCTCGCGCACCGGCACGCCCACCGGCCGGGCGGCGCCTTCTGCCAGCCTACCGGCGTGGTCGCCGACGACGGCCGCCCCCGCCGCTGCACTCCCGCGCGCGCGTCGGTGCGGGCGGGAGTGCAGGAGCGGGGGCGGCGGTACGGAGCGACGGCGGGCCCGGCGCGTGGTGCGCCGGGCCGACCGGTCAGTACTGGCGGCGGTTGAGGAACGAGTTGGGGTTGTAGCCGAACGGCGGCCGGAGCCGGTCCTCGAAGGCGCCCCAGTCGTTCTTGATCCCGGTGTCGTGCCCGCCGTGGGCGGCGTTGCCCTGGGCGGTTGCGAAGACCGCCGCCAGGATGCCCACCTCGGTGGCCGTTGGGTTACCCCCTTCGACCTCGAAGAACGGCTTCTCGGGCTTGTCGGCCCCGTCCTGTTGCTTCTCGGCGGTCACAGCGGGATGTTCCCGTGCTTCTTGGCGGGCACCTCGACTACCTTGCGGTCGAGCAGACGCAGGGCCTGGGCGACCTGCAGGCGGGTGTGCGACGGCGGGATCACCGCGTCGACGTAGCCGCGCTCGGCGGCGACGTACGGGTTGACGAGGGTGTCCTCGTACTCGGCCTGCAGCTTCAGGCGCAGGGCGTCGACGTCCTCGCCGTTGGCCGCGGCCTGCTTGAGCTCGTTGCGGTAGACGAACCCGACCGCGCCCGAGGCGCCCATGACGGCGATCTCGGCGGTCGGCCACGCCAGGTTGATGTCCGCGCCCATGTGCTTGGACCCCATCACGTCGTACGCTCCGCCGTAGGCCTTGCGGGTGATGACGGTGACCTTGCCGACGGTGGCCTCACCGTAGGCGTAGAGGAGCTTGGCGCCGCGGCGGATGATGCCGTCGAACTCCTGACCGGTGCCGGGCAGGAAGCCCGGGACGTCGACCAGGGTGAGGATCGGGATGTTGAACGCGTCGCAGGTGCGGACGAAGCGCGCGGCCTTCTCGGAGGCCTTGATGTCCAGGCAGCCGGCGAACTGGGTCGGCTGGTTGGCCACTACGCCGACGCTGCGGCCCTCGATGCGGCCGTAGCCGACGATGATGTTCATCGCGTACTGGCCCTGGACCTCCAGGAACTCGCCGTCGTCGACGATGTGCGAGATGACCTCGTGCATGTCGTACGGGCTGTTCGAGGAGTCCGGGATGATCGTGTCGAGCTCGTGGTCCTCGAGCGTGAGGTTGTCCTCGATCGCGCCCTCGGCCACGGGGTAGGGGAGCCGCGGGGCCTCGGCCCGGTTGTTGCTCGGCAGGTAGGACAGCAGGTCCTTGACGAAGTCGAGGGCGTCCTGCTCGTCGCTGGCCGTGTAGTGGGAGACGCCGGACTTGGTCATGTGGGTGGTGGCGCCGCCGAGCTCCTCCTGCGACACCTCCTCGCCGGTGACGGTCTTGATGACGTCGGGGCCGGTGACGAACATCTGCGAGGTCTTGTCGACCATCACGGTGAAGTCGGTCAGGGCGGGGGAGTACACGTGGCCGCCGGCGGACGGGCCCATGATGAGGGACACCTGCGGGATGACGCCGGAGGACAGGACGTTGCGGTGGAAGATCTCGCCGTACAGGCCGAGCGAGACGACGCCCTCCTGGATGCGGGCGCCGGCACCGTGGTTGATGCCGATCATCGGGCGGCCGGTCTTCAGGGCCAGGTCCATGACCTTGACGATCTTCTCGCCGTAGACCTCACCGAGCGACCCGCCGAAGACGGTGGCGTCCTGGGAGAACACGCAGACGCTGCGGCCGTCGATCGTGCCGTAGCCGGTGATGACGCCGTCACCGAGCGGGCGACGCTCGGCGAGGCCGAAGGTGGTGGCGCGGTGGCGGGCCAGGGCGTCGATCTCCACGAACGAACCCGGATCGAGGAGGTTCTCGATCCGTTCGCGGGCCGTCATCAGGCCCTTCTCGTGGGTCTTGTCCACCGCGGCCTGCCCCATGGGGGCCCGGGCCTCGTCGAGGCGCCGACGCAGCTCGGACAGCTTCCCGGCGGTCGTGTGGATGTCGGGGGTCGCGGCGTCCGTCTGGACGTCGGCGCTCACGTCCGGTTCTGAGGCAGTCGTCATGTTGCAAGACTCTAACTAGTCGCCGCGCCCCGTGGCGACGTGACCCGGCCGACGTCCCCCGCCAGACGGCCCGCGCCCCGTGTCGGAGCGGGCACATACCCTGGGTGTCGTGCACGCAGACACCGGTTCCGAGACCCCGCCCGCGCTGGACGGCGACGCGCTCCGTCGCGTCCTGGTGGAGGGACCGGACGCCCCCTACTCCTCGCTGGAGGTGGTCGAGGACATCGGCTCGACCAACGCGGAACTCCTCGCCCGCGCGGCCGCGGGCGCGGCGGACCGCAGTGTGCTGCTGGCCGAGCATCAGGCGTCGGGGCGTGGCCGGCTCGGCCGCGTGTGGACCGCCCCGCCCCGCACGCAGGTCGCCGTCAGCGTCCTACTGCGACCGGGTGCGGTCTCGCCGACGCTCTTCGGGTGGCTGCCGCTGGTCACCGGCCTGGCGATCCGCGACGGGCTCCGCGAGGCCGGCGGTGTGGACGCCACCTTGAAGTGGCCCAACGACGTCCTGGTCGACGGCCGGAAGATCGCCGGGATCCTCGCCGAGGTGACCACGGTCCCCGCCGGGGGCGACTACTCGGTGCGCCTGCCCGCCATCGTGGTGGGCGTCGGGATCAACGTGTCCCTCACGCAGGCGCAACTGCCCGTACCGCACGCCACCTCGCTCGCGTTGGCCGGCGGATCGGTCGACCGCGACCGCCTCGCGCGATCCGTGCTGGAGGCGCTGGCCCTTCGCCACGGCCAGTGGCGCGAGTGTGAACGCGGGAGCGGATCGACCATCTCGGACACGCTCATGACGACCTACTCCGAGGCCTGCTCCACCATCGGCGCCGACGTGAGGGTCGAGCTGCCCGGGGACATCGTGCGGACCGGGCGAGCCGACCGGGTCGACCGAGACGGCCGCCTCGTCGTCGTCGACACCGACGGCGAGTTCCCCGTGGCCGCGGGCGACGTCACCCACGTCCGCGGCGTCGGCGGTCGGTGGGGCGGCTGAGCCGTGGGTTTCGTCCGATCGGTCCTCGCGCCGGGGGAGACGCTCATCGTCCACACCCACCCGCACTGGCGCGCGCTCGTCAGACCCGCGCTCGTCACCCTCGTCGGCGCCGGGCTCGCCGGTATCGCCGGCGGCTTCATCGAGGTCCAGGTCGTCCACGCCGGGGACCGGACCGCTACCTGGGCGATGGTCGCGGTGCTGTTCTCGCTCGTCGTCCTCCGGTTCGCCCTCTGGCCGCTGATCCGCTGGGCGCGCACGGACCTCGTCGTCACCGACGAGCGCGTGCTCTATCGCCCGGCCGGCTCCAACCGGCGGTGCGTGGACGTGCCGCTGCGCCGCATCAGCGCCGTCCGCTTCCGCCACACCCTCGCCGACCGCGCCCTGGGCACGGGCTGCCTCATCCTCGAACTGGGGCACCTCCCGCCCATCGAGATCGACCACGTGCCCGACGTGGCCCGCGTCCACGCCGCCGTCTACGACGAGCTGCTCCGGCTGCCCCCGCCATCGCCGCCCGCCCCGCTGGCCGCCGCCCCGCGCTCGCGCTGGGGCCTGCCGGGGCGGCGCTGACACCCGGGCGGCGTGAGACGATGGGCGGCGTGAACGACGACTCGCGCATCCGCCGCAATCCACTCGCAGCGCCCGTCGTGGCGATGATCGGCGGCGGGCAGCTCGCCCGCATGACCCACCAGTCGGCCGTCGCCCTGGGCCAGACCCTCCGGGTCCTCGCCGCCGACCCGCTCGACCCCGCGGCCCAGGTCACGCCCGACGTCGTGATCGGCGCCCACGACGACCCCGACGCCGTCCGTGCCGCCGCCGAGGGCGCCGACGTGATGACGTTCGACCACGAGCACGTGCCCCCGCAGATCCTGCTCGACCTCGAGGCCTCGGGCGTCACCGTCCGCCCGCGTGCCTCCGCGCTCATCCACGCCCAGGACAAACTCGTCATGCGGCGTGCCCTCGCCGAGATCGGTGCGCCGATCCCGCCGTTCACCGGCGTGGACACGGTCGAGGACGTCCGGCGCTTCCACGATGAGCAGGACGGGCGGATCGTCCTCAAGTCCGCCCGCGGCGGCTACGACGGGCGCGGCGTCTGGATGCCGGACTCGCTCGAGGAGGCCGAGCGGATCGCCTCCGAGCAGCTCGCCGCCGGGGTGCCCATGATGGCCGAGGCCCGGGTGCCGTGGACCCGGGAGCTGTCCGCCATGGTCGCGCGGTCCCCGTTCGGGCAGGGCGCCGTGTGGCCGGTCGTCGAGACCGTACAGCGCGACGGGATCTGCGCCGTGGCGATCGCTCCCGCCCCCGGACTCCCCGACGACCTGCGCTCGGCCGTCCAGGCGACCGCCCTCAAGCTCGCCGAGCACCTGGACGTCACCGGCGTCATGGCCGTCGAGCTGTTCGAGGTCGTCGGCTCGGACGGTCGCCCCGGCGTGCTGGTCAACGAGCTGGCGATGCGGCCCCACAACTCCGGGCACTGGACCATGGACGGGGCCACCACCAGCCAGTTCGAGCAGCACCTGCGTGCCGTGCTCGACTACCCGCTCGGCTCGACCGTGTCCACCGCCCCGCTCACCGTGATGGCCAACGTCCTCGGCGCGCCCGAGACGCCCGAGATGAGCATGGACGAGCGTGTCCACCACCTCGCAGCGCGGTTCCCGCACGCCAAGGTGCACCTCTACGGCAAGTCCGAGCGACACGGCCGCAAGATCGGGCACGTCAACGTGCTCGCCGACCCGGGTCTCGACCCGGACGACGCGGACCAGGTGGCCGCCGTGCGCGCGGTGGCCGAGCTGTCCGCCCACTGGCTCTCCCACGCCCGGTGGGCCGACGGCTGGGACCCTCACACGGGCGCGCCCGTCGGCGACTTCGAACGCTGAGCTCACCGCCGCGTCCGCGCGGCCGATGCTGTGCGGACACCGCGTCCATCGGACAACCCCCCGGGCGGCGGCGCCCCGGCCGCCCCCGCTGACACACCTCCACGAAAGGCGACGAGATGACCGCGCGACAGGACGGGCCGCAGGTCGGCCTCATCATGGGCAGTGACTCCGACTGGCCCACCATGGAGGCGGCGGCCGAGGCGCTCGCCGAGTTCGGGATCCCGTTCGAGGTGGGCGTCGTCTCCGCGCACCGCACCCCGCAGAAGATGCTCGACTACGCCCGGTCGGCCGCCGGTCGCGGCATCCGCGTCGTGATCGCCGGCGCGGGCGGCGCCGCGCACCTGCCGGGGATGGTCGCCTCCGCCACCGCGCTGCCCGTGATCGGAGTGCCGGTTCCGCTCAAGCATCTCGACGGGATGGACTCGTTGCTGTCGATCGTGCAGATGCCGGCGGGGGTCCCGGTGGCGACCGTGTCGATCGGGGGAGCCCGGAACGCCGGGTTGCTGGCGGTCCGGATCCTCGCCGCCTCCGACCCCGCCCTGCGTGAGCGGATGGAGGGTTTCCAGGCGGAGCTCGAGGCGATGGTCGAGCGCAAGGACGACGCGCTCCGGCAGCGTCTGCTCGGCTGACGGGCGGGAGGCATCCCGCAGGTGCGTTCCGCGATGCGGAAAGTGGGGTCGCCGATGGGGGAGGAATCCAGTTAGTCGCTGGTAACCTGAGTGGCCGGGTGCACCCCGGATCCACTCGCGAGCCGCCGCCGTCGCGCGACCGGCCCACACCGATGTCCGGACACCGGCGCCCGCCGCGTGACCAGCACTGACGATTCCCCTTTGGAGGCCCGCACATGTCCGGTAACCCTGACTTCGATCTGTACCGTCCGGCGGAGGAGCACGAGGAGCTCCGCGCCGCGATCCGCGCGCTGTCGGAGAAGGAGATCGAGCCCCACGCCGCGGATGTCGACGAGAACGAGCGGTTCCCGCAGGAGGCCCTCGACGCGCTCAACGCGTCGGGCTTCAACGCGGTCCACATCCCCGAGGAGTACGAGGGTCAGGGCGCGGATTCGGTCGCGGCCTGCATCGTGATCGAGGAGGTCGCCCGCGTCGACGCCTCGTCCTCGCTGATCCCGGCGGTCAACAAGCTCGGCACCATGGGCCTGATCCTGGCCGGTGGCGAGGAGCTCAAGCAGAAGGTGCTGCCCGAGATCGCCGCGGGGAAGATGGCCTCCTACGCCCTGTCCGAGCGCGAGGCCGGCTCGGACGCCGCGTCGATGCGCACGCGCGCCAAGGCCGACGGTGACGACTGGATCCTCAACGGCTCCAAGGCGTGGATCACCAACGGCGGCAAGTCCACCTGGTACACGGTCATGGCCGTGACCGACCCAGATAAGGGTGCCGGCGGGATCTCCGCGTTCATGGTCCACGCCGACGACGAGGGTTTCGGCGTGTCCAAGACCGAGAAGAAGCTCGGGATCAAGGGCTCGCCCACCGCGGAGCTGTACTTCGAGAACGTCCGCATCCCGGGCGACCGGATCATCGGCGAGCCGGGCACCGGGTTCAAGACCGCGCTGCAGACGCTGGACCACACCCGTCCGACGATCGGTGCGCAGGCCGTGGGCATCGCGCAGGGCGCGCTCGACGCGGCGATCGCCTACACCAAGGAGCGCCGCCAGTTCGGCAAGGCGATCTCGGATTTCCAGAACACGCAGTTCATGCTGGCCGACATGGCCATGAAGGTGCAGGCCGCGCGTCTGATGGTCTACACCGCCGCCGCCAACGCCGAGCGCGGCTCCGCCCCCGGTGGCGAGAAGCTCGGCTTCATGGCCGCCGCCTCCAAGACCTTCGCCTCGGACGTGGCGATGGAGGTCACCACCAACGCGGTGCAGCTGTTCGGCGGCGCCGGCTACACGCGTGACTTCCCCGTCGAGCGGATGATGCGCGACGCCAAGATCACCCAGATCTACGAGGGCACCAACCAGATCAACCGCATGGTCATGGCCCGCCAGCTCCTGGCCTGACCGGTCGGCTGAACCCCGCCTCGATCTGCCCCTCCGATCGCGATCGACCCCCGGAACCCCGGGGGCGGATCGCAATCGGAGGGGCAGATCGCGTTGCGGCCCGGATCGCGCCTGGTAGGCGGCGGGTGGAGTCGGGGCGGGAGGAGAACGCCCCGCCCCGCCGGCGCCGGAACGCTCCGCCGGCGCTCGGTGTCCGGTGCTCTAGGCGGTGAGCGTGGTGCGCTCGGTGTCCGCGATCCCCGCCACGGCGGGGTCGTCGGCGTCGGCGCCCGTGACGAGCACGGCCGTGCCGCCGGAGGCGAACACCCGCGCGAGGGTGGCCACGACGTCGTCGCGTTCGCGGCCGGCGACCAGCGCGCGACCGGAGAGGGCGCGGTCGGCCAGTTGGTCGAGCGGCAGGCCGTCGAGGGCGAGGTCACCGCCGCCGGAGGGGACGAACGCGTCGGGGTGGATGCGGCACGCCTCGGCGAGGTCGGTGACGCCCGGCGGCACCTCGACGCCCGCGGCGGCCAGGGGGCGGCCCATCGGGTCGGTGGTCATGAGGAGGGTCTCGACGTCGGTGGGGTGGCGGTCGAGGCGGTCGGGGACGGTGACGACGACGACGGCGTCGTCCGCGGACCCTGTGCGGACCTCGGCGCCCGCCCACCAGGTGCCCAGCAGGACACCGGCGGTGAGCCAGTGGGCGGGCAGGTCGCACACGATCACGTCACCGGGCGTCACCCCGAGTTCGTCGCGGAGCAGGCCCGCGATCTTCGCCGCCCAGTTGGCGGTCGAGGTGACCGACAGCTCGACGCGGGACGGGGCGGCCTGGTCGTAGTGGGTGACCATCGGCGCCCCGGGGTCGAGCGCGAGCAGCGGCTGGAGCACGGTGTCTGCGGCGGTGTTCACTCGGGTGGCCTCCTGGCGTCGTGGGGTGGTTCCCCCGGTGCGGCGGGCGGCGCGTCCGCCTCCGGGGTCAGTTCACGCAGGGTACGTCGGAGCCGCCGGCGTCGAAGGTCGGACGCTGCGCGATCGACGGCGGGAGCGGCGCGTACGTGGTGGTGGCGGGGGAGTAGGACTCGGTCGTGGCGGCCTCACCGGTGGGGCCGCTGTAGTCGTCCGCGAGGACCACACGCACGGTGCCGGGCGGGACCGCGGGGTCGACCTGGACCGGCAGGCCACCGAGCGCGTCGGAGACGGCGAACGCGGCGGCGTCGTCGGCAGAGCCCGCCGCCACGTGAGAGGTGTAGGCGGCGGCCGGGTCGGTGAGCAGATCACCGGTGGTGTAGCCCAGCTCGGTGAGCGCACCGGAGACGCGGGCGGCCAGCCCGTCGATCGCGGTGGTGTTGACCACCGACACGGCGACCGTCGAGGGGTCGACGCCGGGCTCGCCGGGGGCGGGCTCGCCGTCGCCGCCCTCGGCGGCGTCCGCGTCATCCTCGGTGCTGGCGAAGCCCGCGACGAACTCCGACACCTGGACGGGGTCGGCGGTGACGATGGACTCGCCCCACTCGGTGTACGAGTCGATGCTGGTGACCGGGATGGTCTCGAAGCGGACGCTGCCGCCGCTGATGTCCTTGAGCTTCATGGCGAAGTCCACGAAGTCCCAGTTCTCGTCGATCACGAACGAGCGTTTGGCGGCGTCGACCAGCGCACCGAGCTTGCCCGGATCGGTGAGGGTGCCGGCCGAGAGGATCTTCTTGACCAGCTGGGACATGAACACCTGCTGGCGGACGATGCGGTCGAGGTCGCCGGCGGGCAGGTCGTGGCGCTGGCGGACGAAGCTCAGGGCGTCCGAGCCGGAGACCGTCTGGACACCCGCGTCGAAGTTCGCGCCCGATAGCGGCTCGTCGACGGGCTCGTTGAGGCAGACGGGGACACCGCCGACCGCGTCGGTGAGCAGTACGAAACCCAGCAGCCCGATCTCCGCGTAGTGGTCGGCCTGGACGCCGGTGAGGTCCGCGACGGCGCCGATGAGCCCGTTCCGGCCAGCGTTGACGGCCGCGCGCTGGTCCTCCTCGGTGATGACGCCCTCGGGGTCCGAGGCCACGACCCGCTCGAGGTGGGCCTCCTTGTTGGCCGCGTACACACCGTTGATCTTGCTGCCGCCGACGGTGCTGGTCTCCACGTACACGTCACGCGGGATGGAGATCGCGGTGGCGGAGCTGCCGTCCTCCGGGATGCGGATGAGCAGGATCGTGTCGGTGTTCTCGCCGTCCTCCTCACCGGTGCGGATGGTGGCGAGCTCCTCCTGGCTGAGGGGGTTGCCCTGGGCGTCGGTCCGGTTGTCGGTGCCGACCAGAAGGATGTCCACCGCGCCGTCGAGGCCGCCGTCGCCCACGTCCAGGCCGCCGGCGGAGGACAGGTCCGAGCTGAGCCCGCTGACGAGCGTCCAGCCGACGCCGGTGACCAGAAGGCAGACCGCGGAGACGAGAGCGGCGAGGACGCGGCCTATACGCGAGGCCATCGGGTGGGCCGGGGTGGCGTGCCGCCTACCCCGCGCCCGGCTGTGGGCGCGACGGGGAGTCACTGGCAGCTCGGCGCTCATCCACCGTCCTTGTCCTCGATTAGGGGCCGCTCGAGGCCGCCGACGATCATCCCACGGTACCGCGCCGCGCGCCGGGCGTCGGAATCGACGGGCCGCGTCGTAGGGTGTTGCGCGTGACGACCCGACTACCCGTCGTGACGGTGACGTACTCGCCGGGCGACCACCTCCACAGCTTCGTCGAGACGCTCCCGGCGGCCACGTCCCGGCCGGTGGCGCTGGTGATGGCGGACAACGGGTCGACAGACGGGGCGCCCGAGGCCGTCGCCGCCCGGTACGACTTCGCCGAGTTCTTCCCGACCGGCGGCAACCTCGGCTACGGCACCGCGATCAACCGGGCCGTGGCCGAGATCGCCGCGCGTCCGGACGAGTTCGACCAGGAGTTCGTCCTGGTGGTCAACCCGGACGTGACGTTCGAACCCGGCTCGGTGGATGCCCTCCTCGAGGCGGCGCGGCGGTGGCCGCGCGCGGCCGCGTTCGGCCCGCGCATCTCCGAGACGGACGGGTCGGTGTACCCGTCGGCCCGCTCGGTGCCGCGGCTCGGGGCCGGGATCGGTCACGCCCTGCTCGGGCAGGTGTGGCGGGGGAACCCGTGGACCGCCCACTACCTCGACGGCGCGGACATGGAGACCGAGCGGACCGCGGGCTGGCTGTCCGGTTCGTGCCTGCTGCTGCGCCGTGAGGCCTTCGACGCGCTCGGCGGGTTCGACGAGCGCTACTTCATGTACCTGGAGGACGTGGACCTGGGCGACCGACTCGGGCGCGCCGGGTGGCAGAACGTCTACGTCCCGGACGCCGTCATCCACCACGACCAGGGCCACGCGGCGAAGGCGGTGCCCGAGTTCACCCTCCGGGCCCACCACCGCAGCGCCTATCTGTTCCAGGCGGACAGGCACCCACGGACCTGGCAGGCCCCGATACGCTGGGCGCTCAGAGCGGGCCTGGAACTGCGGTGCCGTCTCGCGATCCGGTCCGCGCGGCGTGCCACGCGCCCACCCCGCGGCCGCCACGGCTGAGCCCGCGGGGGCCCGGTCCGACCCACGACCGACATCCACCCACCGCCCCGGCGGCTCGCGAGCGCGACCGCGGGGCCCGACGACCCCAGGAGCTTCATCGTGACCTCGACGACCACCGGGAGCGCCGCGACCGGCGACGACCTGATCGCCGACACCGAGGCGGTGGTGCTGGTCGGCGGAAAGGGCACGCGGCTGCGGCCCCTGACGATCTCCGCGCCCAAGCCCATGCTCCCGACCGCGGGGCTGCCGTTCCTCACGCACCTGCTCTCGCGCATCCGCGCGGCCGGCATCCGGCGGGTCGTGCTGGGCACGTCGTTCAAGGCCGAGGTGTTCGAGGAGTACTTCGGCGACGGCTCGGACCTCGACCTCGACATCTCGTACGTGGTGGAGACCGAGCCGCTGGGCACGGGTGGCGGCATCCGCAACGTGCTGCCCGAGCTCACCGCGTCGACCGTCATGGTGTTCAACGGCGACGTGCTCGGCGGGACCGACCTGCGGGAGATCCTGGCCCTGCACCGGGCCAAGGACGCCGACCTGACCATGCACCTGGTGCGCGTGTCCGACCCGCGCGCGTTCGGCTGCGTGACCACCGACGACGACGGCCGCGTGCAGGAGTTCCTGGAGAAGACGCAGGATCCGCCGACCGACCAGATCAACGCGGGCTGTTACGTCTTCCGCCGCGAGCTCATCGAGCAGATCCCGGAGGGGCAGCCCGTCTCGGTCGAGCGGGAGACCTTCCCGCAGCTGCTCGGGGAGGGCAGGCGGGTCTACGGGTTCGTCGACTCGGCCTACTGGCGCGACATGGGCACCCCGGAGGACTTCGTGCGCGGCTCGTCGGACCTCGTCCGCGGCATCGCCCCCTCGCCGGCGCTCGACGGCCACGCGGGGGAGGCCCTCGTCCACGAGGGCGCCGGGGTCGGCGCGGGCGCCGTGCTCGTCGGCGGCACGGTCGTGGGACGCGGTGCGGAGATCGGCGCGGGCGCCCGGCTGGACGGTGCCGTCGTCTTCGACGGCGCCCGGATCGAGGCGGGCGCCACGGTCGAGCGCTCGATCGTGGGCTTCGGCGCGAGGATCGGCCACCGGGCGCTCGTCCGCGACGGCGTGATCGGCGACGGCGCCGTGGTCGGCGCCCGCTGCGAGCTCCTGCGCGGCGCCCGCGTGTGGCCGGGCGTCGAGATCCCCGACGGCGGGATCCGCTACTCCACGGACATGTAGGCGTCGCCGGCCGGGCGCGGTTCCCGCGGCGGGACCGGCTCGGCCGGGTATCCGACCGCGACCGCGCCCAGCGGCCGCCACGTGGACGGCAGGCCCAGTTCGCGGCGTGTGGTGTCGGCGGCGAAGATCGTCGAGCCCACCCAGCACGAGCCGAGACCGCGCGCGGCCAGCGCCACGAGCAGTGACTGCACGGCCGCGCCTCCGGCGACGGTGAACATCGTCTCCTCGCAGGCCGCGCGCCGGGCGTCCGGGTAGTCGTGGGCGCCGGCGGCGTCGTCGACGAACGGCACGATCAGTTCCGGGGACGTGCGCAGCAGGTCGCCGCGCGCGAGGCGCCGGGCCAGGACGTCGCCGGTGTGCCCGTCGGCACGCAGGTCGCGCTCCCAGTCCGCGCGCAGGGCGTCGAGGAGCCGCGTCCGCGCGTCGCCGGCGACGCGCACGAACCGGATCGGCGTGCTGTGGTGCGGCGCGGGCGCGGTCAGGGCGTCGGCGACGGCGTCGGCCAGGTCGTCGGCGGGGACCGGGTCGTCCGAGAACCTGCGCACCGAGCGGCGGGACGGGACGGCCTCACGCCGCCCCTGCGCCAGCGCCTCGGCGGTGCCCAGGCGGAAGAGATCGAACTCCCCGCCGCGGACCAGGTCCCGGGCCCGCCGGGGGACGTCCGCCTCGTCGTCGTCCCCCTCGTCGTCCACCAGGAGGTGGCCCACCCCGCGCACCACGGCGACGGGCCGGGCCCCGAGCTTGCCCTTGACCAGGTCGGCGGCGGAGGCGATCTCGTCGGCCACCGCGACGTCGGTGACGAGCAGCTCGTTGCCCTGGCGGTCGACCGCGCCGTCGTAGCCCACCGACACGCGCAGGCCGGCGGCGCCGATCGCCATGTCGATCTGGCCGGTGCGCCAGGCGCGGCCCATCGTGTCGGTGACGACCACGGCCACGCGCGCGCCGGTCCGCTCGCGCAGCTCGCGGGCGAGGGCGGCGGCGGAGGCGTCGGGGTCCTCGGGCAGCAGCGCGAGCTCGCGGGCGTCGACGTTGGAGCCGTCGACGCCCGCGGCGGCCTGCACGATCCCCAGCCGGTTCTCGGTGATGAGCGTGCGGTTGACCCGTGCCACGGCGCGCACGGATTCGGCGTCGACGAGCCGCCGCCGCAGGGCGTCGCGCTCCTCGGGGTCGGTGGGGGCGGGCACGATCCGGCCCTCGGTCTTGGACAGGACCTTGGAGGTGAGCACCACCACGTCGCCGTCGGTCAGGCCGTGCGGGTCGGCGGTGAGCGCGTCGGCGAGGATGCGCGCCAGGTCGTCGCCCGGACGGAACTCGGGCAGGCCGTCCGGCGCCCACATCGTCACGTCGGAGGGCGCGGCGTGCTCGACGCTCCAGCGGCGGATCTCGGGGACGGCGCCGTCGGTCATCGGTCGCCCCGTGCGGGGACCTCGAGCCCGGCCAGCTCGATCACGGCGGCGAGCATGTCCGCCGTGGCGTCGGGGTCGGTCATGAGCAGGGGCGCCTCGCGCACGGCGACGCCGGCGACGTCGCCGGAGCCGTCGGTGGGGCCGTCGCCGGGGGCGACGAGCCAGCCGTCGATGAGGCCCGTGCCCGAGCGGGCGCCGTAGTGGCGCGCGACCGCGGTGGCGGAGGTCTCGACGCCGATCGCGGTGAGGCACGCGTCGGCCATACCGCGCAGCACCGCGCCGCCGATGACCGGGCTGACGCCCACGACGGGGGCGGGGGTGGAGCGCAGCGCGGCGCGCATCCCGGGGACCGCGAGGATCGCGCCGACGGAGACCACGGGGTTGGAGGGGGCGACGACGACGAGGTCCGCCGTCCCGATCGCCTCCAGCGCCTCGGGTGTCGGGGAGGCGGACTCCGCGCCGATCTGGACGAAGCCGGAGGCGGGCAGTTGCGCCCTGTGCCGGACCCACCACTCCTGGAAGTGGATCGCCCGCGAGCCGGTGGCGGACCCGCCCGCCTCACCCGCCCCGGCCCCGCCGTCCGCGGTCGACGGGTCGGTCACCACGACGTGCGTCTCGCATCGGTCATCGGTGACGGGCAGCAGGCGCACGCCGGGGGACCAGCGGGTGCAGAGCGCCTCGGTGACGTCGGTGAGGCGGTAGCCGGCGTTGAGCATCTGGGTGCGCACGAGGTGGGTGGCGAGGTCCTTGTCGCCGAGGCCGAACCAGTCGGGCTGGACGCCGTACGCGGCGAGCTCGTCGCGGCAGTTCCAGGTCTCTCCGGCGTGGCCCCAGCCGCGCTCGGGGTCGATGCCTCCGCCGAGGGTGTACATACACGTGTCGAGGTCGGGGCAGATGCGGACGCCGTGCATCCAGGCGTCGTCCCCGACGTTGACCACCGCGTCGATGCGGTGGGGGGAGTCGGCGCGGGCGGACTCGGAGTCCAGCCCGAGCAGCCGACGGGCGCCGAGGAGGAAACGGGCGCCACCGACGCCTCCGGCCAGAACACAGATCTTCACGGGGACGAGA